>METF01000282.1:0-4139 GCA_001771235.1 Candidatus Zhuqueibacterota bacterium RBG_16_48_16 | reverse complement strand
GAGCGATGGCAGCGTTGAGGTGACCGTGGTCGATCCTGCGCAGGTTACCGGAGCCGATTATGAAGTGTCATTTGAGCTAAAAGAGGGCGAGGTCGTATGGCATCTGGACAGAATCGACGCAGGCGTTAAGACCCGTGTTTTGGCCGATCAGACCAACCAGAGTGGCGATGGTGCCTACCTCGCTACCGATGGTTTGATAGTAAAAATTCTCGGACCGACTCCCGGAATTAATACAAATATTCCGGGCCCATTCGGTGATATACCGGGTTATAACGGCTGGAGTTCTGCCGGTACTCGCTGGGTCAGTTGGGGCACGGATTGGGGCGGCCAGACGTGGGCCGGCTCGCTTGGTAACGGAGCGGGTTTCTTCGGCAGCACCTTAACCGCTCCCGATTATGTCGATGTGAAACTGACGTGGGCGGGAAATACCCAGGAAAACGAGCCGGACCGGTGGTCAAAGGGCTATCTCTATCGCAGGGATCAGGGTTATGGCTATGCCGGACTGGGTGACGTGCCATTGTCCGCATGGGATAATACGAATCCTGCCAGTCCCCGTCGGCTGAATGTCTGTTTCGTTGAAATGAATCCGATGGCTGCGGCCAACAATCCGGACGTATCCGTTGAGGCAAACGCTGTCTGGGATATGGGATGGCATGAGGTTCCCGAAGACACCGGTTTCGCCACACTGGGCGGACGAGAATACCTTTTCATCATGCGGTCGGATTACGATCCTTCGGGCAATGCCTACAATGATGACAACTGGGGCCCTGGAGCTGACGTTTTGTATGCCATGTGGCCCGGTCCAAGAGGCACTAATCCCTATCTCGCAGGTGATTGGGAAATGGAGATTTTTGCCAGCAAGGTCAACTATGTCAATGACAAATTCGCTTTTTCAACCGCGGGTCTAAGCGCGACCTCTACTCAAGCGTCCGCAAAAACGGCTGCGCAAAAAGTGAACATTTTTCCGAACCCATACTTTGGCAACAACCTGATGGAGACGAATCCCATCGAGAGATTTGTCACCATTACTCATCTGCCGGAGCGAGGCGCCACGATTCGAATCTTTAGCCTCGCAGGCGATCTGGTCAGGACGTTGAACGATGCGGATCGTGAAGCCCAGGGCACCCTGGATACACACGTTGCCCGCTGGGATCTGCGCAATGAATTCGATGTCCCGGTTGCCAGTGCCGTTTATATCATCCATGTGGATATGGGCACCCTGGGAGAGAAAGTGCTGAAAGCAGCCGTATTTATGCCAGAAGAAAGATTGGATAAATTCTAAAATCTTCAGGTTGACTGTTTCGTCCGCAGTGACGAAACAGTCAGCTCGATTTTAGCTGCGCTACTATCCATCCGATTGAAGACTTGAATTATAAAAGGAGTTACTGATATGAAAATAAGTAAATTCTTGGCCTTTACTCTCGTTCTGGCAATTTGCATCAGCTTTTTACTTGCGGACGCATTTGCAGGAACAGGTAGAAGAACAGGTACCGCCGGTGCCCAGGAGCTGCTTATTCCTGTGAGCGCTGCTGGAGCTGCTCTCGGTGGTGCGAACATTGCAAACGTTAAAGGCATCGACGCCGTCTTTTGGAACCCCGCAGGCCTTGCGGCTAGCTCTCACACTGGCGAAGCCATGTTTTCCCACATGAACTACATTGCGGACATCAATATGAACTATGTCGCGGCCAACTTTAACGCGGGTGGACTGGGCACACTCGGCTTTGATATTAAAACCCTGGATTTCGGTGATATCCCGGTAACCACAGAAGAAAGCCCGGACGGTACGGGTGAAATGTTCTCCCCCAACTTTATCACCTTGGGATTGACCTATTCACGCACCATGACCGACCGAATTCACTTTGGTGTCAATGCCAAGTTCGTTTCCGAAAAGGTTATGCAGGTTGCTGCCCGCGGTTTGGCCTTCGATCTCGGCTTGCAGTATACGACCACGGTTGGTGTGCGCGCCGGTGTTGTCCTTAAAAATATCGGCACCAACATGAAATTCGACGGGAACGATCTTGAGGTCTTTACCAAGGATGTCTCCGACCGTCCCGATGCGAATGGCAAGAACACGCGTCTTGTCCTCGCTTCTTTTGAGCTGCCCGTATCTTATGAGCTGGGGCTGGCCTACGACTATAAAATCGGCGAGCTCAACACGCTGTCGATGATGGGTACTTTTATGAACAATAACTTTTCTCTCGATGAATACCGTCTCGCGGCGGAGTACAATTACAATAATTTTGTCTTTTTGAGAGGAAGTTATCTTTTGGGTTACGACGCAGATGAAGATAAAATCCGCGTATCGGATGAAGACGCCTATCTCTGGGGGCCTTCATTTGGTGGTGGAATTAATCTGTCCGTTGGAGCTTCCATGGGTATAAAGTTCGATTATGCCTACCGCGTAACCGCACTTTTCGACAACAACCAGTGGTTCTCCATGACGCTGACATTCTAACCCTTTACGATTCCTATAAAAGGCCGGTTCTGTTGGATCGGCCTTTTTAGTTTTATATTCACTTGTTAGATTAGGGAGTGACACCAATAAAGGAAAACAAAAATGAGGAAGGTGATTATATGGGCCGTGATTGCCCATTGTTCTCTGCTTCTGGCTCAATCCGATTTGAACGTATCCATTGATTTAGCCACCTTCAAGTACGATGATACCCAAACCTACACCGACATCTACTATGCCATCCCTTCTGCAGGATTGGTCTTTAACAAACAGGATGATGGCAGCCTGAAAGCCGAAGTCGTGGTGAGGTTGGATATCACCCAATCGGGAGAACCCTGGCGTGCCGATGCCTGGCGCATGGAAAAAGTTGTGACGGACTCTAGCGAGATTCGTGAAGGCAACAGGATGGTCGATGTCGTCAGGTATTTAATGGAAGAGGGGACATACAGTATTGTGCTTTCGGTCGAAGATGTGCACGATGCCAGCATTAAATCGCAGGTGGAAAAGTCCCTCAAGGTGGACGGCATGACCTCGGACAAGATGTGTTGCAGTGATATTGTTTTTGCCCACAGCATCAATAAATCGACCGACACACAAGATGTTTTTTACAAAAACGGCTTTGAAGTGATCCCCAATACCAGTGCTATTTATGGGGCTGAATCGCCCGTGTTATTCTTTTACCTGGAATCGTACAACCTGCCAAAATCCGTTGTGACGGATAATTATAAAACCACTTTTGAGATTTACGGCGCGAATGATCAAAAGGTCGAAAATATAACGGACAAGGCAAAGATTAAGAATCTCATTGAATCCACCGTAGAAGTGGGCACTGTCAATGTGAGCGCATTCTACTCCGGAGCCTACACCTTTAAATTCATTGTCATGGATGGAAATGATCATCCTGTTGCTGAGAAGGAAAAGAAATTTTTTGTCTATAATCCGGATGTCGGAGAGGCCCCGTCTCTGGCATCGATCCCCGTCGAGGAGGCTGTGGCAAAGAGTGAGTTTGCGGTCATGCCGGAGAGCGTGCTCGATGATGAATTTGCCAAAGTGGAGTACATCGCTGCCAAAGAAGAACGATCCGTGTACAAAAATTTACAGGGAGAAGAAGGGAAAAGACTTTTTCTGTTTAAATTCTGGCAGGGTCGGAATCCCAATCCTCAAAGCAGTTTCAATCCGTTCAGAGCGGAATATTTGAGGAGGGTGGAATGGGCAAGTCAGAATTTCAAGAGTTATACTCGTGGGGGCTGGAAAACCGACCGGGGACGAGTCTATATTTTATATGGCAAACCAAGCGATGTCGAATACAACCCCAATAACCCCACATCTTATGCCCACGAGATCTGGCACTATGATACTATCGAAGGCGGCGTCATATTTGTTTTCGTCGATTTCCAGGAATTTGGCGAGTTCCAGCAGATCCATTCTTCAAAAATTGGCGAGACGATGGACAGCAATTGGGAGCAGGTGATTCTCAAGTGAGCATACAAATGTGCGACGCACCTTCTTTCAAGGGATTTTTAAAGCATTATTCACCCAAATCATTTCCATAGGTCAGGTGCGTCGCACATTTGTATCCCTTATTTTTCAGATTTTGGCATCGTGGTAATAAGTGCACGAAGAACGGTATTCACAGATTCTGATGAACTAAAAACTTTAGAAAATATTTTCCTTGTTATAAACAAGC
>METF01000281.1:1984-16885 GCA_001771235.1 Candidatus Zhuqueibacterota bacterium RBG_16_48_16 | reverse complement strand
AACCTATGTTCGACAAGCTATACGCACATTTTGGTCGCCAAGATAGGGATAAGTTACACAAATTCAATTTGGCTGGTTGAAAAACAGCTCAAAAGAGGCCATCCTCTTGACATTTCGCGGGTTAATCCATACATCAGCACACATCACTATGAAAATATTGCCAATTACAGCTCGGCCGTCCGAACCGACGATGCTTTCATCAAGGAGTTCTTTGGCAATATCGCATCGTCATCGAACCCGGAGATCAAGATCGACATGTCGGAATGGAACGTGTCGTCAGGCCTCGACTGGCGCAATAGCTTATATGTTGACGGCATGTTCAATACCTTTGAACGCAACGGCGACGTCTTAAAAATTGGCGGCCCCGCCCTGTTTCTGCGCCATTCCAGCGCAAATGTCTGGAACAACGCCTTCATCAATTTTAATAACAGTGGTTGGTATCCGGCGCCCACTTATCTCATTATGAAATTCTGGCGCGATCATTATGCGCCCAACTTTATTGAGACCACGGCAACCACAACAGTGTCAATGTGGTCTCCACCCTGTCCGAAGACGGCAAGGAAACCTATTCCAAGACCATTAACACCTCAGCCGCTGATATTCCGGTTGCCCTCGATATCGACAACGTTTTCACTCCGCGCAGGGCTACATTGGAACAAATAGCTCCCGCATCGCTTTCCGTGGCGAACAGCTTTACCAATCCCGAGGCCATACACGTTAAAGAAGGACAGGCGGAGATTGACGGCCAGAAGGTCGATTTTGTGGTTCTAAGATATGGCGCTGTCATTGTTGCGGTCAGCCAGAATGTCGGCGCCGGCATTGGGCGGATCGACGAGAAGGGAATCAATCAATTTCGCCTCTACTACAATTTCCCCAATCCTTTTAATCCGGCTACATCGATTACTTATGAGTTACCAAGACAGGACCGTGTGAAGCTCCAAGTGACCGATCTCCTGGGACATGTTGTCGCGGTTCTGGTAGATAAAACCCAGGATCGCGGAAGATACCAGGTCGAGTGGAATGGAAAAAACGACGCCGGCACGGAGGTGAGCAGCGGACTGTACTTTTACGAATTGATTACGGCTTCGCAGAAGATTGTACGAAAAATGATACTTCTGAGATGAAGCTTCAATTTCTGTTGGTCTGTTCAAAAAAAAAGTTGAATATGAATTTCGCGATACATATCTTTTGCCAGGAAATAATAAATAGAGAGATTTGAGCTGGATTCGGAAAAGGATTCAGACCAAGCGACGATCCACCGATTTTGCTCAAAACAACACGGGCAAGGCAGCAAGTAAAAACAACACCAACTAACCAAAGCCATGAGGAGGCAAGCATGAAAGGTTTGATTCTGCTCAAGAACCCTGCGCTGTGGACTATGCTGATAGCGGCGGCTGTTCTATTCTCAATTCAACCAGCCGCTTACGGCCAGGATTTCAAGACCATCATCTGGGTTTCCAATGCCAATACCGTTGCTGTGGAACCGGCGTATGATGATGAGGGCTGGATTTTTTTGCTGGAAGCTGAGGGCTACGCCATCCAGCGCGAAAATAGAACAATGATAGGATCGCCACTCACAGCAGATCAAATTGCCACGCTGGAATCTGGTGATCTCATTATTTTCTCACGCGCCAACAGCAGTGGTGATTATATCGATCCAGTAGGCTGGAATTCACTTACATCGCCGCTGCTTCTGATCAGTGCTTATCTTCCGAGATTCAGTCGATGGCAATGGTTTGACACCAGTGAGCTGACGGATGACGGTGGTGCGCCGATCATGCACGTGGAGGATCCCAGCCATCCCATTTTCGCCGGCATCACGCTTGATGCTAACAATGATGTAGAAGTCCTTGATCCTACGGTTGCCAGTGGCCAAACATCTACTCCGAACCAAACGACGGCTGGAAGCGCCGCTACCATTCTGGCAACCAGGGCGGATTTAGGGTATGTTTGGATCGTCTACTGGCCCCAGAACGAATTCTTCAACGACACAGGCGATCAGATCGCAGGCGGTAATCGCCTGTTATTTAATGGCGGAACACGCGAAGGCAGCTCATTCCCCTGGGGTGTGTACAACTTTACCGCGGAAGGCGAACAAATGTTTCTCAATGCCGTAGCATGGATGCTTGGAGAAAGTGTCGATGTGGAGAAAACCACCCCTGTTCCGGAAAACTATGCGCTTTTGACCAATTATCCGAATCCATTCAATCCGGAAACGACCGTTCATTTCGCCGTTCCGCACAAAGGCCACGTTAGCGTAACGATATTCAATTCGCTGGGCCAGGAAATCATCACCCTGGTCGATGCGGAATATCAGCCGGGTGTCTATGACGTTCAATGGAACGGACTCGACAGATTTGGCAACCAGGTTCAAAGCGGAATTTACATCAGCCGGTTGGAGAGCGAAAATCTGGTCAAATCCAACAAAATGCTGCTAGTCAGATAATTTTGGGTTAGTTTTTTTATGGGAAAAATCGAGCGGCTCACAGCAGATGTGAGCCGCCCCCTTTTTTCTTTTCAATCACAATACAGAACTCCCCGCCTGTGATAGATCCTAATTATATCAGTTTTTGGATTTCTTTCCTGGCTTCCTCCTTCAGCGGCGATTCGGTTTTGACCCACAATATTTCTTCAAAGTTTTGCTTGGCAGAGTCCAGTTGCCCCATTGACTTTAGGGCTTTGGCAAAATGAAACCGCGCTTTCAAATTGTTGGGATTGAGCCGGATTGCTTCCTGCAAATGTTTTGCCCCTTCCTGGATGTTGCCGTTGGTAATCGTGCTTTTTCCGAACAAGGTCAACAGAACACTGTCCCGTTTGCCAAGCTCGATGGCTTTTCTGGCCGCGCTGTGCACATCCTGGTGCCTGCCACAGGCCTCGTATATGATCGCCGCTTGTTTGTAAAAAGACGCTTTCGCGGGTTGCAGTTGAACGGCTTTTTTGATCGATTCGATGGCATCGTCGGTATTGCCCATCCGCAGTTGGCACGCCGCCAGGGAAGCCCATACATCACCATCCTTGTTATTGATTGCCAAATAGTGAGAATACGCCAAAGCGGCGTCCGGATAATTTCCCTGGATATAATGCTGATAACCCAGGGCATACAACTCTTCCGGGTTGCCGCCGAGTGTCCCCTGGCGATCGGCGTCAGGCGAACCAGCTTCGGAAGGAACATGCTGAAGCGACCGCCTGGCGATGTTTCCCAATTTGCCATTCGGATCGAGCTTGACCACCGCTTTAAAGCACCTGTTCGCATTGTCAAAATCCCCAAGTGCGGCATAAACCTTTGCCAATCCCAAATAGCCTTTTGCCTCCCTCGGCGCCGCCGCAATTGCTTTTTCAAAAACGCTGATGGCATCATCATATTGACGCAGGATGCTGTACACGGCGCCCAGGTTTATCATTCCCAGGGTATAATCCTTGCTGAGTAACAGCCCTTCCTGAAGAAATTTTTTCGACTTATCAAAATCCCTGATCCTGGAATATATACTTCCCAGGACAAAATAGGCTTTGTAATAAATCGGGCATATTTCAATTACCCTTGATAGCTGCTCAATGCCCGTTTTAATATCTCTTAACTCAAACGAAACCAATCCGGAATTATAATAATAATCGGGGTCTTTATGAAAAAGGCTTATCGCCTGCTTCCATGACTCCAGTGCCTGGCTGAACTTTTTTTCTCGGGCGTATTTTATGGCCGCCTGATTCAGCCTCTCCGCGTCCTCAGGTGCCGGGAGAATTCTCCATTCCAGATCGATATCGCTGCCTGACAAAGATGTGGTGAAATCATCGGCATCTCCCTTGTAGGTCGCTGCCAATTCGCCGTGTAACTTTGAGCTGCGATCGAAAGGCTCATTATCCGCATCTAATAAAAATTTATCTTTGCATGCGGACAAGGCTATTTTGGCTTGAACGGATTTATACATCTTTCAGGCCACGACAAATGAATATGATTTGTATTCTCTTTCCGGAATCGACCACATTGTAAAAAAAGGCGATCTACTCACTTTTCGATCACCTTTATCACCTCAAAAGAGTACGCCAGGCGGGAATCGAACCCGCAACCTTTAGCTCCGGAGGCTAACGCTCTGTCCAATTGAGCTACTGGCGCATGGCCCCAATTTATGCAAATGTCATTTTTGATGCAAGAGTTTTGCGGCCCTTACCGTATTTTTCAGCAGCATGGCAATTGTCATCGGTCCGACGCCGCCGGGAACCGGTGTTATCATACCAGCAATCTCCTTGACACTGTCGAAATCAGCATCTCCCACCCATCTGTATCCCTTTTCCGCCTGTGCATCCTCCACCCTGTTGGTTCCGACGTCGATCACAACACATCCCGGCTTGATCATATCGCCCGTCAGTGTATGAGGATGGCCGGCAGCGAGAACGACGATATCCGCCATTTTCGTGTGTTGCGACACATCCGCAGTGGCCGTATGGCAAACCGTGACAGTGGCGTTTGCCCACTCTTTTTTTTGCATCATCATCAGGGCAAAGGGAATGCCGACAATCTGGCTGCGCCCGATAACGACGAGGTGCTTCCCTTTGGGTTCTATATGATAATGTTTGAATATGTGCCGAATTCCCGCCGGCGTGCAGGGTTCAAAACAATCGGCGCCAGCAGCCAATTTGCCCCTGTTTACCGGATGAAATCCGTCAACGTCTTTTTCCGGAACAATGGCTTCGATGATCCGGTCTTCGCGAATATGTCCCGGAAGGGGTAATTGGACGAGAATGCCGTGAACATCATCGTTTCCGTTCAATTCGGATATCAGGCCCAACAGATCCGCTTCCGTTGTCTCGGCAGGCAGCTCGATTGTTTCCGATCTTATGCCGTTCTTTTCGCAGGCCCGGTGTTTGTTTCGTACATAAGTTTTTGAAGCCGGGTCATCGCCGACGATGACCACCGTCAAAAACGGTTCGCAACCATCCTCTCTTAATTGATCGATTTCATTTTTCAAGTCATGATACACCGCATTGGCAACTATTCGGCCGTCCAGTAATTGCGCAATCACAATATTGCCTCCCTGTGCCAGGATGATTGTTTATGGAACATTTATTCTCTGGATTTTGACAGCCCGGCCATTCTCCGAATCGATTTCTATGACAACACCGCAAAGCCGGTTATTTCCCTTGCCGACGATATATCTCTCCGGTATCTGATAAAGGAATCTTTTAATTGCGGTTTCCACGTCCATGCCGATCACCGTATCGTGCGGACCGGTCATTCCCGCGTCGGTAATATAGGCCGTGCCCTTGGGCAAAATCCGCTCGTCCGCTGTTTGAACGTGTGTATGCGTGCCGATAACCGCACTGACTTTCCCGTCCAGATACCATGCGAGCGCTATTTTCTCGGCAGAAGCTTCGGCATGCATATCCACGATAATGATGTTCGTCTTTTGGCGGATGCGCTCGATTTCTTCCAGCGCCGTCTTGAACGGGCATTCAATCGGATACATAAATGTCCGGCCCTGAAGATTGATGATGCCGACTTTAAATCCGCCAGGTAATTCAAAAACCGCCGTACCTGAGCCGGGAGCTTCGTGCGGATAATTATGGGGCCTGAGAACCCGTTTCGACAAATTCAAAAAATTGCGAAATCCCGCATTGGTCCAACTATGATTGCCGCCGGTGACGACATCGATTCCAAGATCAAAGTACCTTTTGGCAATGGATTCCGTCAGTCCTTTGCCGTTAGCGCCATTTTCACCGTTCGCGATACAAAAGTCGATCGAAAATTTATCTTTTAATTTTGGCAGGAATTCCTGTGTCGTTTCAAATCCGGGTTTACCGATAATATCAGCAACGAACAAAACGTTTATCGTTTTCTTATGATTCATAGACCCGCGCTTTTATAATGGACTGCGTGAAGGCGCAAACTTAGTCCGAATGTGCGATGCAATTGGTTTTCTTGCCGTGAAGCAATAACCAGGCATAACTTCAGTCATTTAAAAAGTGCGTCGCACATCTATCACTTTTTGTGAATTACACAGGTTTGATTGGCGGTATCCTGATGCAATAAAGAGAACAATACTATTTTGCATAATTGATCGCTCTGTACTCACGGATGACCGTCACTTTTATCTGGCCGGGATATTCCAGCTCATTTTGAATTTTTTCCGCAATATCCTGCGCCAGTTGTTCGGACATGGCATCGTCAATTTTTTCGTGTTCAACCATAACGCGAATTTCCCGTCCGGCCTGGATTGCGTAAGCTTTGCCAACACCCTCGAATGATTGGGCAACGGCTTCCAGATTTTGCAGCCGTTTGATATAGGATTCCAGCGTCTCTCGCCGCGCTCCCGGCCGTGAGCCGCTGATTGCATCCGCCGCCTGGACGAGCACGGAAATGGCCGAAGTGGGTGCCACGTCTTCATGATGTGATGCAATAGCATTGACAACCACCTCGTGTTCGCCATATTTCCTGGCAATTTCGGCGCCGATTTGCGTGTGAGTTCCTTCCGTATTTCTGTCAATGGCCTTGCCGATGTCGTGAAACAGGGCGGCCCTTTTTGCCAGGTTCGCATCCAGTCCCAAATTTGAGGCCATCAATCCCGTCAGGAAGGTCACTTCAATGGAGTGCTGCAACACATTTTGCCCGTAGCTGGTGCGGAAACTAAGCTTGCCTAGAATTTTGACCAGCTCCGGATGGACGCCGGGTATGCCCGTTTCCAGAAGGGCCTTCTCCCCTTCTTCGACAAGTTGTTCTTCCATTTCATGGCCGACTTTTTCGACGACCTCTTCGATCCGGGCGGGGTGTATCCGTCCGTCGTTCACCAGCCGCTCCAGCGAAATCCGGGCAATCTCCCGGCGGAAGGGATCGAATCCCGAAAGCACGACAGCCTCCGGCGTATCATCGACGATGACTTCAACACCAGTAGCCGCCTCGAACGCCCTGATGTTCCGCCCTTCCCTGCCGATGATCCGGCCTTTCATTTCATCGGTCGGCAAATTGACCACGGAAACCGTCGTTTCGGTAGAATGGTCTGCGGCCGTGCGTTGAATCGCCTGAATGATGATCTCTTTTGCCTCGCGGTTGGCCGTTTGCCGGGCTTTATCTTTTATTTCTTTGGTAATCTGGGCGGCTTCCTGTTTCGCTTTGTCTTCCAGGTTTTTCATGAGCAACTGTTTGGCTTCTTCGTGAGAAATGCCGCTTATTTTTTCCAGCTTCCTGTTTTGCTCGGCAATCAGGTTCTCCAACTCCGCTTCCAGGCGCGTAACCTTAACTTCACGACTCTTTATTCTGTCGTCGATTGACTTTATTTCATTTTCTTTTTTGGCAATGAGCTCATGCCGTTTGTCCAGCTCGATCGATTTGGAGCTTAACCTTTGTTCCAGCTTGTTCAGATCGTTACGCTTGTTCTTGCTTTCATTTTCAAAGTTTGTTTTGAGTCTGTAATATTGATCCTTGGCCTCCAGAATTTTTTCTTTCTTGATATTCTCGGCTTCTTTGGTTGCATCTGCGACAATTTTTTCAGCTAACTTTTGTGCATTGGATAGTTTTCCTTGCCCTACTTTTTTAGAGACAAACCAGCCGGCAACGAACGAAATCAATGCAGCGACAATGATGATGAATGTAGTTACTATTTCCATTTTCCCTCCACAACATAAAAAAACCCATTAGAGCAACATATCTAGACTATTGGATGGCCTGTAGACTCCAGGGCCAGTCTCGATGACAATTATAAGTTCTGTTACTTTTTGAAGAGATCGCTAAAACGTGTGCTAGATTTTTGCAAGAATGGGCTGCATGATAGGGAATAATGTTGCGCCACATATTCCCAATTATTTGAAGGACTGGTTAGACTATATTTGATCCTCCGCAATAATTTGAAGATTGGACTTAATTTTCCGAGTCAGTCTTTCGATTTGATCCTGAATGTGTTTTACGCTTTGCTGATCCAGTCCACGTTGCCTGAAAAGCTCGTCTGTTATATTCAGCGCGGCGAGAATAGCCACTTGATGCAACGGCCTGTTTGGCTTTCCTTGTTGTATTTCTTTCATCTTTGAATCGACATAATCAGCAACGCTTTTAACGTATTCCACATTTGCGCTTACTTTTAACGGGTACTCAGTTCCAAAGATATTCACCTTGTAAGTGTTTTTTGGATCGATCATAATGTCCAACATTTTTGATCAAATGAAAAACAATCAGCACACAGTTGAAAAAACAGCTAGATGATAAATTTCATCATTCGATGATCCTGATCTCTTCTAAATTTGACAACATATTCTTGATGTGCGACACCAATTTTTCTCTCGTCTCTTCATAAGGAATGAACTGCTCGTCTTCCTGATGAGCCTTTAATTCTTCGATAATTTTTTGCAGCCCTTTTATTCGATTATCTTTTTCAACAACAGTAGCGCGAAGTTTTTTATTCTCCTCTTCAAAAGTTTTGTTTTTTGTTTTTAATCTACCAATGAAAGTAAAAAGTTCTTTGATCGCGGATTCAAGCTCGATCAAACTGATTTTTTCCAAATTATCCACGATTCACCTCAGCCGTAATTCGGCCGCGAATTTCTCTTTTAAATTTGCCAGAATGTTCTGAACCGCTTTGTCCACTTCTTCGTCGTCCAATGTACGGTCTTGCGAAAAAAAGGTTAACGAAAAAGCCAGGCTTTTCTGCTGAGCATCGATTTGCTCACCTCGGTAAAGATCGAACAGTTGTACTTTTCTCAAATATTCACCGCCGGCTTGCCAAATCGTTTGCTCAACATCCTGATAAGGGACTCTGTTTTCCACCGAAATTGCCAGATCAAATGGTACGGATGGATATTTGGGGATCGGTGAAAATTTCTTGCCGATCTTTCTGATACTATAAACATCCTCAAAATCCAAAACCATTCCGAAAAGATCAGGAACGCGGATTTTGAATTTGGCACAGATTTCATCGGAAAGCTTCCCAATCGCTCCGATATAATGTTCGTTTACCTGGAGCCCGGAATTTTCAGCGCCCCAGATTTTTTCCCGAGACTCACAGAATTGTACATCCCCGTCGACAAATTTCAGCAGAAAGGAATGTGCAATACCCTTCATATCAAAGTAATCAAAAGGCTCGGCCTTCTGAAACCACACCCCATCGTTTCTTTTGCCTGCAAGGATACAGGCGATCTGGGTTCTCTCGACAACGTTGTTATCACGATTTTTCCAGCCGGCATTGCCGATCTCATAGAGCATGAGATTTTGATGCTGCCTGTTGCGATTGTACGCAACCGCATTCATGAGCGACAACAAAATGGCTGGCCGAAACACCGACAGATCAGCGCTCAACGGATTGAGCAGCTCGACGAAGCGGCTTCCGTTCGGTAAAAAGTATTTTGCCAGATCCGGGTAGACCAGGCTCAGGTTTGCCGTTTCGCAAAAGCCAATACCGCTCAGAAAGGTGCGGATCGAGTCTTTGAAAATGGCTTTATCGTTCGCCGGCTGTAATTGGTTGATTTCCGAGACCACGCGAGCCGGAATGTTATCAAAGCCATGCAGGATGGAAATCTCCTCGATCAGGTCGACGTCGCGCAAAAGATCGGGCCGATAGGTAGGCACCGACACATGGATATAGGCATTTTGACGGCGGGTATCAAGCCCGATGTTTTTTAGATATCGTTCAATATCCTCTTGGGAAAGCTCTGTGCCCAGGAGGTTGTTGGTTTGTACCGCAGTCAAAGTGATTTTTGCCCCGGTGATTCTCTCCGGATAATTGTCAACGCTGCCGCTACTAATGCGCGCACCGGCCAACTCCACCATCAGCTCGGCAGCACGATTCATCGCGTAAACGGTGCCGTTCGGATCGACTCCCCTCTCAAAGCGTCTGGAGGATTCCGTAGACAGCCCCAATTTTTTGGACGTTCGCCTGACGTTCACAGGATCGAAATTGGCGCTTTCTAAAAAGACGGCTGTGGTGTCATCCTGAACTTCCGAATTTTGTCCGCCCATGATTCCGGCCAACGCCACAGGCTTTCTTCCATCGCATATAAGCAGCGCTTCGGAATCCAGCACGTGATCCTGGCCATCCAGGGTGGTAAAGGTTTCTTTGTCCCCGGCTGTTCGGACGATAATCTTTTGATTTTGTAGAAAGCGGAAATCAAAAGCATGCAAAGGTTGGCCGCACTCCATCATGACATAATTCGTGATATCGACGACATTGTTGATCGACCTGATGCCGACGGCGTGCAGTCTCTGAGCCAGCCAAAAAGGCGAGGCTTTAATCCGAACATCCTCGAGCAGGCGCCCGGAATATCTTTTGCAGAAACGGACATTGTTGATCTCGACTTTAACCGGACACTGCGGCAGCTCCTGCGTATCGGAAATTTTCAGTTGTGGTACTTTTAGAGCAAGACCTTTTAGTGCCGCTATTTGCCTGGCAATGCCGATAACGCTCAAACAATCTGGCCGGTTTGGCGTAACCGCAATATCAAAGACAACATCGGGTTCTCCCAGGTATTGACCAAGATCGCTGCCGGAAGCCAGAGAACTCGGCAGAACCATAATTTCGTCCGCCCTTTCGGTCAAACCCAGCTCGGCCTCGGAACAAAGCATGCCCTCACTTGATAGTCCCTGAAATTCCTTTTTTTTAATTGTAATCCCCTGGGCGATTGTCGATCCCACCATTGCCAACGGAGCTTTGACTCCAACAGCGACATTCGGCGCTCCGCAGAGAACAGTCACTTTTTTATGGCTCGCAACTACTTCGCATAAAAAGAGATGAACCATCTCCGGATGAGGCTTGGCACTTATGATTTCCCCAACGACTATGCCGGAAAAATCTCCTGGCGCCGTGTGGTACTCTTCTACCTCTAATCCGCCCATCGTGAGCAGATTGGCCAGCTCCCTGGGAGATTCGTTTATTTCGACAAATTCTTTTAGCCAGTTAAGCGTTACTATCAACTTTAGCTCGCAAATGTTTTAAAATTGACGAAGAAATCTCAGATCGTTTTCGTAAAAAATGCGAATGTCATGAACCTGGTATTTGAGCATGGCGATGCGCTCCACGCCCATTCCGAATGCGTAACCGGTATAAATGGCAGGGTCGTAATCGACAAATCCGAATACGGCGGGATCGACCATTCCTGCTCCGGAGATTTCCAGCCAGCCGGTATTTTTACATACCCGGCAACCCTGTCCGCTGCAGAAAATACAGGAAAAATCATACTCCGCACTTGGCTCCGTAAAAGGGAAAAAGCCTGGACGAAACCTGACTTTAACCTCAGCGTCGAACAATTTCCTGGCAAAGGCCATGATCACACCCTTTAAATCCGCAAAGGAGACGCCTTTGTCCACACACAATCCCTCGACCTGGTGGAAGGTCGGTGAATGGGTCGCATCCGGCGTATCCCGTCGAAAACACCGGCCCGGCGCAATCATGCGAACCGGCGGCCGCTGCTTCTGCATTGTACGGATTTGCACGGGAGAAGTGTGGGTGCGTAAAAGATAGTTATCCGGCAAATAGAACGTGTCCTGCATATCGCGGGACGGGTGATCCTCGGGAATGTTCAAGGCCTCGAAATTATAGAATTCCGTCTCTATTTCCGGACCTTCTTCCACCCGAAATCCCATGCCCATGAAAATATTTTCTATCTCGCCCAGAACCTGCATGAGAGGATGTATGGTTCCAAAAGACGGCGTTTTTCCCGGCAGTGTCGGATCAAAAGAGTCGACGGGGCTTTTCGCCGAGCCTAACGCACTCTTTTTTTCCAGCAAATCTTCCTGAATGCGATTTTTTAAACGATTCAATTCGGCGCCGACGAGCGGTCGTTCCTGCGGATCCAGCGCGCCCAGATGTGAGAAGAGGGATTGCAGCTTGCCTTTTTTGCTGAGAAACACGATGCGTACGGTCTCTAGCTTTGTCACGGAGTCAATGGCCGCTACCTCTTTTTCGAATTCGCTTTCAACACCCTGGATTTCCGATAGGATATTTTTCGACTGTTGGGCCATTCCGTTTATGCCTTCACGGATTGAACAAGCTGCTCGAATGCTTTCACATCGTTTACGGCCAAATCGGCAAGCATTTTTCTGTTTATCTGGATATTGCTCTTTTTCATTGCATCGATGAGTGTCGAATAGTTCATTCCAAAAAGTCTTGCGGCCGCATTGATCCGGATGGTCCATAACCGGCGGAATTCTCTTCGTCGCACCCGCCTGTCGCGATAGGAGTATTTCAGTCCTTTTTCTACTTGTTCCTTGGCGGATTTGAACAGCCTGTGTTTTCCGCCATAGTAACCTTTTGCTGCCCTTAGAATTTTATTTCGACGGTGCCTTGTGGGAACCGAAGAACTTGAGCGTGGCATAATTCAACCTCCAAACTATCATGTAAAAAACCACTAACCAGCATAATTCACAAAAAATGATCAATGTGCGACGCACTTTTTGTAATGACTGAAGTGATGCCTGGTTGTTGCTTCACTGCAAGAAAACCAAGTGCGTCGCACATTCAGTCAATTCATGAATAATGCAGGCTAAATCATCCCTTTGACTTTTTTGTGATCGGCCTTGGCAACCAGATCGTTCTTGCGCAATTTCCTCTTTCTTTTTGAAGATTTTTTCGTCAGGATATGACTCCCGAATGATTTGGAACGGCGCACTTTGCCAGATCCGGTCAACCGGAACCTTTTGACCGCCGCTCTTCGACTTTTCATTTTTGGCATCTTGAAACCTCATTCATCTATTTTTTGGTGAAAAAAGCGTTTAATTGCCCCCCTTCCATTTTGGCCTCTCTTTCGACTTTTGCAATGTCTTCCACGGCTTCGGCAAACTTTTCCATTACTTTGACTCCGAACTCCTGATGAGCCATCTCACGGCCCCTGAACATCACCGTTGCTTTGACCCTGTTTCCTGCTTCGAGAAATTTTCTGGCGTGCCTGACCTTAAAATCAAAATCATGTGTTTCAATTTTTGGCCTGAGCCGGATTTCTTTGGTAATAATGACATGCTGTTTCTTTTTTGTCTCTTTTTCTTTTTTGCTGAGCTCGTACTTGTATTTGCCGAAATCCATTAAACGGCACACGGGCGGCGAGGCATTTGGCGAAACTTCAACGAGATCTAATCCAACATTTTCGGCTCGTTGCAGCGCTTCTCGCATAGGCACTACGCCGACTTGCGCTCCAACTTCATCAATCAGTCGCACTTTAGGAACGGTTATTTCCTCATTAATGCGAATCTCTTTTTTCTTAATAATAAACCTCCGTAAGACTTTGT
Organism: Candidatus Zhuqueibacterota bacterium RBG_16_48_16; assembly: GCA_001771235.1. Classification (GTDB taxonomy): domain Bacteria; phylum Zhuqueibacterota; class Zhuqueibacteria; order Residuimicrobiales; family Sediminimicrobiaceae; genus Sediminimicrobium. The sequence goes on along the minus strand of METF01000281.1, from coordinate 3,696 downwards.
TCTTTGTTTATTTTTTGTCTGCCTCTTCTAATTTAATATGATCGATGAATTGTTCCAACGTTTTTTTGCCAAGATCGCCTTCTCTTCTTTTCCGAACCGATACGTTGTTTTCATTGACCTCCCTTTCGCCAAGAATCAGCATGTAGGGAATCTTGCTCGTTTCGCCTTCCCTGATTTTATAGCCCACTTTTTCGCTTCTATCATCCATACTGCTGCGGATACCTGCAGTAACGAGCCTCTCATGCACTTTTTGCGCATACTCGTGTTGCGAGCTGGTAATCGGAATGACAGACACCTGGATGGGCGCCAGCCACAACGGGAATGCCCCGGCATAATGTTCGATCATCACGCCGAAAAACCTTTCAAGAGAGCCTAACAAGGCCCTGTGAATCATGATGGGTTGATGTTTTTCGCCATCCTGCCCGACATAACCTAAATCGAATCGTTCCGGTTCATTGAAATCGACCTGAATTGTCGTACATTGCCATGACCGTCCCAGGCTGTCTTTTATCTTGATGTCAATCTTAGGTCCATAAAATACGCCCTCTCCCGGATCAATTTGATATTCCACCTTTGAGTGAGCGAGTCCGGTTTTCAGAGACTGCGTCGCCTTGTCCCAGTTTTCTATGATACCGACATATTTTTCCGGCCGGGTTGATAAAAAGATGTCGTATTCGGAAAAGCCAAAACCCTTGAGCATATTGAGCGAAAAGTCAATCACGCGGGAAATTTCCTGGTCTAGCTGATCGGGCCGGCAGAAAATGTGGGCATCATCCTGGGTGAATCCCCTGACGCGCATCAATCCATGCAAGACCCCGGATTTCTCGTAGCGGTAGACCGTGCCGAGCTCGGCCCAGCGGATCGGCAAATCGCGATAGCTCCGTGTTCTGCTTTTAAAAATGAGCAGGTGAAACGGACAGTTCATCGGCTTGATGAGATAGGGATTTTCGTCAATATCCATCGGAGCATACATATTTTCGCTAAAAAAATCCAGGTGGCCGCTGGTGTTCCACAAGTTTTTTCGGGCAATGTGAGGCGTGTTGACAAACTCGTAACCCGATGCCAGATGTTCATGTCGCCAATATTCTTCAATTTTATGCCGAACGAATGCGCCCTTTGGATGCCAAAGAATCAGGCCGGGTCCGATTTCATCGTTAATGGTAAATAAATCGAGATCTTTGCCCAGCCTCCTGTGATCGCGCTTTTTCGCCTCCTCGATCTTGAGCAGATAATCTTCGAGCTGCGATTTCTTGGGAAAGGAAATTCCATAAATTCTTTGCAGGCTCGCATTGTTTTCATCACCCAGCCAATATGAGGCGGAAATACTCATCAATTTAAAATATTTGATGTATCCTGTTGACGGCAGATGTGGGCCTCGGCACAGGTCGACAAAGCCGCCTTCGCGATAAATGCTTGGGGGCTCGCCCAATCGTTCTATTTGTTCCGTCTTATAAGATTCCTTTTTTTCCCGGAACAATGTTAACGCCTGTTCAACGGAAGGCTCTTCGCGGATGAAAGGATTATCCTGCGATACGATCTCTTTCATTTTATTTTCGATCTTTTCCAAATCCTCCGGAGTGAACGCCCTGTCCACATCGATGTCGTAATAGAAACCCTGGTCCACCGGCGGGCCGAATGCAAATTGCGCCTCGGGAAACAGTTCCTTTACCGCATGGGCCATGACATGGGCGGTGCTGTGCCAATAGACCTCC
>METF01000281.1:1782-1970 GCA_001771235.1 Candidatus Zhuqueibacterota bacterium RBG_16_48_16 | reverse complement strand
TCCCTCCCGTCCTGGGAATCGGCGGAGATAAAAAGAATATCGCCATCCGCATGAATGGGGCGAGTCAGGTCGATGGTCATGCCGTTTATTTTGGCGGCAATCGTCTCTTTGGCCAGTCGGCCACCTATTTCGTCTAAAATATCAATCGGCCGGATGCCTTGCGGATACTCCTGCAGGTCTCCATTGGG
>METF01000281.1:0-1749 GCA_001771235.1 Candidatus Zhuqueibacterota bacterium RBG_16_48_16 | reverse complement strand
ATCCATAAACGAAAAACCGCCCATTTAAGGCGGCAGAACGATTGAAAAAAAAGATGACGAATATTGGCAAGGCAAAGTGGGCGGTACTGGATTTGAACCAGTGACCCCTTGCATGTCAAGCAAGTACTCTAACCAACTGAGCTAACCGCCCGCTCTTGTTTGCACCATTATAAAAAAAGCGCAACTTTTTGCTACGCTATCAAATGCTTAAACGCACTATTTGTCATCTTCATCGTTGTGCCGAGGGCCGGAATCGAACCGGCACGGACTCAAGAGTCCGAGGGATTTTAAGTCCCTTGCGTCTACCATTTCCGCCACCCCGGCACTGACTGCCTTAAAATGCCGTTCTGGAGGCGGCGATCGGAATCGAACCGATGAATAGAGGTTTTGCAGACCTCCGCCTTAGCCACTTGGCTACGCCGCCGAAAAGAACAATGAGCGGGAGACGGGACTTGAACCCGCGACCCCAACCTTGGCAAGGTTGTGTTCTACCACTGAACTACTCCCGCAATAAGGAGTGTGAATATAATTATCTTACTATCTTTATGCAACATCTTTTTTAAACCGGGAATTCTTTTGATGCAAACAAATGTCTACGCAAAATATCCGAATGCGTGTATGTTAAAGCAATCAATTCTTGGCCATTGTCATAAAAGAAAGGAATGGCATTGTACAGCGATCTACTCGAGCCCAGAAGTTTAATCATCACCTGTGAAGCCTGCAAACAAGTCAACCGCTTTAAAGCGAAAAACGAAGAAGAAGTGGAACGGATCTTCAACAACTTCAGATGCGAGAAAAATTGCGACCGGGCCTATTATTCTTACATCACAATAGGCCAGTTGAGTTTGTCGGACTTGCATCAGACAGTGGCGGAAGCCGTCGAGATAGTCTAAAGAAAGCCAGGCTAAAATAGAAAAGGGACGATTTCATCGTCCCTTTTTTTGTGGAGCTAAGGGGAGTCGAACCCCTGACCTCTTGACTGCCAGTCAAGCGCTCTCCCAACTGAGCTATAGCCCCGAAAACAACGCCAGACGATAATAATATTTAGCAAAAAAAACAAGCATTATTTTCTGGCATGCTATCCTGAAACAACTTTTTGTCCCCCCCACTTTCCGCTCAATGCTTACCATAAGCTCTTTTGCTCATTTTTCCCATGATGCGATTTTTCCTTAACGGCAAATCTAACAGGAGAAAATCATCAACGGGATCGTTACCCAGCTCGCGGTTCAGCGCGATACGCCTCTCCAGCTTGTTCACACAGGCTAACGCCGCCTCATAATCATGTAATTTATGCTCGTAATACTTGGCCAGCTCGATATAAGCATCTGGCGTAAATCCGTATCCATTTGTGATCATTTTGCTCCACAATTCGGCAGCCGACCCGATCTTCCCCGCCTTTTTCAAATTCATAGATTGTTTTAGCAGGAAATAGTTGCGTCTGCCATCCTTTGCCGAAGCAGTGAAGGTCTCACACCGTTTAGCCGCCAGCTCAAATAGCTTTAACGATTCCAAAGATGAAATAACGCCTTTCCGATCAAAGAGGATATCATTTGATCCATCCGCTGACGAAAATGCTCTCCAGGCCTTAATCGAAATCGACACCAGCGACAACAAGTCTATCGCATTGTGCTGGAAAATGCTTTTTAGCTCTGCCAGGCGGCGATCCCGGAGAAAATTGAAATAAATCCCCGGAATTTCGCTGCCTTCCACATCTCCCAATCTGGAAAAACCAAGCACATTTTTTTCCAA
>METF01000280.1:5673-6480 GCA_001771235.1 Candidatus Zhuqueibacterota bacterium RBG_16_48_16 | reverse complement strand
TAGTGGCGAATTATAGCAGATATGCCTGAAAAGTCACTAAAAATGTCGCTCTCGATATGGATTCAACAATGTGCAAAATTGCGAAAGGAGACGGATCAATGAAGTTAGTCACCAAACTATTCTTGTCGATGATCGGAATGTTGCTCCTGTTTACCGGGTTGATAAACGGCCAATATAAGATGGAGGAGCTGGGACGGGGAGTTGTAGCCGTCAAAATGGCCAACAATGGTGTCTATGTGGGATGGCGGATGCTTGCCTCTGATCCGGAGGCGATCTCGTTTAATGTCTATCGCGGATCGACTAAAATTAATGACTCACCAATCTCGAATTCAACGAACTTTATCGATAGCCAGGGAACGGAAAATGATACTTATCATGTCGTCCCTGTCCTGGGCGGCGCAGAGCAGGGGGCTTCGGAAACTGTAATGCCATGGAGCCAAAATTACCTGTCAATTCCGCTCCAAATACCTGCTGGAGGGACAACACCGGACGGCGTCACATATACTTATAATGCCAATGATTGCAGCGTCGCCGATCTCGATGGCGATGGCGAGTACGAGATTGTGCTCAAGTGGGATCCCTCGAATGCAAAGGATAATGCAAATGATGGTTATACGGGAAATGTGTATCTTGATGGCCTGGAAATGGATGGCACCCGGTTATGGCGGATCGATCTGAGGATAAATATTCGTGCCGGGGCTCATTACACCCAGTTTATGGTCTATGATCTGGATGGCGATGGCACAGCCGAGCTTGCATGCAAAACGGCTCCGGGCACCAAAGATGCCACAGGTGATTATTTACGTC
>METF01000280.1:0-5663 GCA_001771235.1 Candidatus Zhuqueibacterota bacterium RBG_16_48_16 | reverse complement strand
TGCCGGAGCCGATCATACGGCCGATTACAGAAATCCTGCGGGTCGTGTTCTTGCCGGCCCGGAATATTTTACAATTTTCAACGGTGAAACCGGGGTTGAGCTTGCTACCACAGATTATGATCCGCCACGTGGAAACCTTGCCAGCTGGGGAGATACCTATGGAAACCGGGTGGACCGCTTTTTGGCATGTATAGCATACCTTGATGGCGAAAAACCGAGTGTGGTTATGTGCCGGGGGTATTATACCGGCAGCGGCAGAGGAAGGACGGTGCTGGCCGCCTGGGATTACAGAAATGACGCACTGACCCATCGCTGGACATTCAGCGCGGATCGTACAGGAGCCTATTCCAATTACACGGGCCAGGGAAACCATAATTTGAGCGTTGGCGATGTGGACCAGGATGGGAAGGATGAGATTGTTTACGGCTCATGTGCCATCGATGACGACGGGACAGGATTGTGGACGTCAGGACTGGGACATGGCGACGCCATGCACCTTTCCGATATCGATCCCAACCGGCCTGGACTTGAGGTGTGGGGCATCCATGAAAATGCCGCCGTTGGCTCGGCGTTACTGGACGCCCAAACCGGCGAAGTGATATGGGGAACGGGTCCTGCCGATGTGGGCAGAGGGGTGTCCGCCAATTTGGTGGACACTTATGATGGCATGGAGTGCTGGGGAGGCACAGGCGGCCTCCGCAGTTGCACTGGCATTGATATCGGCAATGGCCCCGCGTCAACGAACCATACAATATGGTGGGATGGCGATCTGGCGCGCGAGCTGCTGGATGGTATCGGGATTACCAAGTATAACGGCCCGACTTTGCTCTTAGCGAGTGGCTGTTCTTCGAATAACGGCTCAAAATCGAATCCATCTTTGCAGGCTGATCTATTTGGCGACTGGCGTGAAGAAGTGATTTTCAGGACCTCCAATAATTCGGCGCTCCGCGTCTACACCACAACCGATACGACCAGCTACAGGCTCGTCACCCTGATGCACGACCGTGTCTACCGCGAGGGTATTGCCTGGCAAAATGTGGCGTATAATCAGCCGCCCCATACCAGCTATTTTATCGGCGCCGGGATGTTCCTGCCGGACAGTCTCAGGCCGCCTTCGGCGCCTTTGAATCTCGTTGCTTATGCGATGTCCGATAGTGTCAAGCTTCAGTGGCGAGCCAATGTCGAGCCGGATTTTGCCGGCTATAACGTCTATCGCTCCCGCCAGCAGGATGGCCCGTTTAGCAAATTAAATTCCGGCTTACTTGTCAATACGTCCTACACCGATACCGATGTCACCAACGACACCACTTATTTTTACGCTCTGACCGCCGTCGATACGGACAATAACGAATCAGTTTTTTCCGAGATAATCAAAGCCATACCCACAGTCCGACCGGATTCGCCGACCGGGGTCTCTGTCAGAAACGATCTGCATGCTATCAAGCTCCTGTGGGAAACACCGGGCGCCACCAATATCTCAGGATATAATATTTATCGTTCGCAGACATCAGGGGGGCCTTACACGCTACTCAACTCAGCACTGGTGACGGAGACGAGCTATGTTGATTCTCCCCTGGCCGAAAATATGACCTATTATTACACCATCACCTCGCTGGATGACAAACTCACGGAATCGTTCTATTCCGAAGAAATCAGCTCGACGCCCGGCCCGTCGTTTACCATGCGGGCGGAAGACGGTGTGGTTGGCGGCACGATCTACCTGGACAGCAATCATATCGGCTATCATGGCAGCGGATTTGTCAATTTTGCTGCGAGCAACAGCTCCATAGAATTCACCGATCTTCCAGGTTTTGGCAGAGGAGAATATACCCTGGTTTATCGATATGCGCTGGGAAATACCAACCGAACCGGCGCGCTGGTCGTCAATGGTGTACGAAGGAATTTGACCATGCAGGGCACAGGTGCCTGGACAAATTACGTATTGGACAGCACTCTCGTCGCGTTGAATGACGGATTTACCAATACCATACGGTTTGAGGCCACCGGCTCGGATTTTGGCAACCTGGACGAAATAACCATCTATCCGCGCAATGTCACCGCAGTAAAACTTGTGCAAGGAAGAGACTCTGGCATTCCGGCGAGTTATCAATTGCAGCAAAATTATCCGAATCCATTCAATCCAGAGACGAGCATCTCTTTTGGCCTGCCTGAAGCGGGCCGTGTCCGCATTGAGATTTACGACATCAGAGGTCGGCTGGTGACAACGCTGACCGATAAAGACTACCAGGCCGGCAGCTATGAAGTCCGGTTCCATGCACAGGATGTTGCCAGCGGCGTTTATTTTGTACGATCTCAAATGGTTTCTTTAAAAAGCCAAACGGATTCGCACGTATTTACCAGAAAGATCATGTTGTTGAAGTAGGTGAAGGAAGATTGGGAGCCCGACTTTAAGTCGGACTCCCAATGGTGGTGCAGTGCCTATGAGATACAAACACATTGACATCGCCAAAGGGATAATTATTTTATTGATCGTCTTTGGCCACAGTCCGATTATCCGACTGATACCGGGCTTGAATGAGATATTACTATCCTTCCGTCTGCCGGTTTTTTTCTTCCTGGCGGGGTTGTTTTTCAAGCATAAAAAAAGCATTTTGTCCACCATCATTGACAAGTCGGATGTACTTCTCAAGCCATTTTTTCATACTCTCATAGTGCTCGGTTTCATAAAAATAATCGTACAAGGCATCGATCCAATCCATTATTTTGCCGGGGTAATCTATGGCAATGGAACGACCCTGCCTGCCACCTGGTCGCCGTTATGGTTCCTGCCGCACTTGTGGGCGATCTTTGTTTTCTGCCGCTGTTATATCGGGTTGACAAAAATCGAAGACAAACCGATCCACTTGCAGATAATTTTACCATTCACACTGCTCGTTGCCGGTTATTATGCGATCCACATCTTTAGCAGAGTCACCATCGAGCTGTTTGGACGAGTCCTCATCGCCCAGGGTTTGCCGTTCAGCCTGGATATCGTTTTTCTAAGCAGCTTTTACTTTTTGATGGGTTTTCTATTGCGGGAAAGAGCCATACATTTTGCTTTTCGATTTAATTTGCTGCTACTGGCCTTTTCCGCATTTGTAGCTATTCATCTCTTGCTTGATTTTTCCACGAATTTTAATTTGAGAATATATGACCACCCGGTCCTATGCACGCTTGCTGCAATTTCGATGATTTACGTCGTCCTGTCGGTTTCCACGCTATTGTCTCGAGTTCGCTTATTGAGTGCGGTTCTAACGTATATTGGTTCTCGCAGCCTTTTCCTTTTGATATTTCACAACGCCTTTATGTGGTGGAGCTTGATGTTGCTTGACAAGCTTAATGACAGGTATTATCTGCTTAATGCGTTTTTTGCATTGATTGCAGGTTCGGTTCTTCCTCTCCTCATTAGAGACATTGTCAAGGGGAATAGCTATTTTTCTCTCCTTTTATTACCGCTGAAGAATAATCCGGCCTTTCTTCGAATGCGGCGGGTCTCCCGCTTCTTTGCCTGACATGTTGTGCTTTTGATTTGTCGATAGGGTTTATCGGAGAGCGGGCTGTGTCGCGGCTTCTGGGGTTTCCGATTATCGGAAGTGTTCGTAACGAACGAAATCAATTTCGTCAATCAAGGTGATCAGCACCGAGAGCGAAATAGCAATTCGCACATTTTATAGAGTCCGGACTGATTTCGTGAAATCAGGCAGGAAAGACATAAGGCGTTAAATTATTATGTCTTAAAAGACCAAAGCCGCATGATGTTCGCTAGCATTGGCAAATTATTTTTCACAATAATTAGAAAAAACTATTGACTTTGTGACAGGCTGTTGCTATTATTCGAATACGATTTCGGTAAAATACCCTCTATCTTGAAATTTTAAAACCTTCCTTTTCGAGCTTGGTGAGGTTCTCAGTCTATGATAACGGTAAAAGACATTGCAAGGATCACCGAGGTTTTTCAATCAACTGTTTCGCCAGCCTTAAAGAACCGTCACGACATGGGAATTACATCGAAAATTAAAAGTCGGATAACAGTCTATCCATTCGGCTTTGCAAAAAAAAGGAGCCAAAAAACAATGGTGCGTAAATTTCCTGTTTACGCCCTTCCATTTTTCGGTTCAAAGATTATAAAGTGGAAGGGCGAAGCAAAAAGATTCGTGGTTATGGGTGCCATTTTATTAAAAAAATAGTATATCATAATCTTCGTGGAGGGCAAAATCATGAACGTCTTGACAAAGAGTCTACTCTTGTTTTTTATCCTTCTTTTCACCGTTACTCTGTCTTTTTCTCAAACATTTCCGCCAACCAAAGTGACTGGTCCATTCCCCACAGGCCAGGAACCGGTGCGCAGCGATTCGCCGGTTGATGTAACTCGCCCCGGAGACATTCTGCACGAATATACCTGCTATCGAGTGAGTGAGCCGCCGGTCATCGATGGCGAGATCGACAACGATCCTGTATGGAACCGGATTCCCTGGACAGTGATGACCTGGTGGGAGAACAGCAACTATGTCGAAGAATTTTCCATTTTCGATGGTGTGACCAATGATCACTGGACGGAATGGGAGGACTGCACGGCCTGGTGGAAATTCTTGTGGGATGGCGATTTATTATATCTTGCCATCAAGGTCTACGATACGGATTACAATCCCCCGCTCAGCCCATCCGATCCCGGCAGCATGCACCAGCAAGACTGTATCCAATTCGGTTTACATACAACGCCGCCCGATGTTCCGGCAGCCGATGCCAGCGATCTCGGTTGTGAGCTGGGATTCGGAATTACCAACGCCGACGGCGATTTTGTTGAATTGTTTGCGAATTGGAACTGGAGCGGACATCCCTGGGCCAATGCCCAAATGCAGCTCGCGGAGGGCGACAATGCGTCAGGCAACGCTTCGACGGATGGCAAGGCGATTCATGCTTCTGTTGAAGACACGGGCGATTATTTCATCTATCGATTTGAGCTTGCGCTGACGCTGGATGACGCGCAATATGATTGGTATGGTTTTATCGGCAATGATTACATCGGTCGCGTTTCTGCTATGGCTATGGATCATGACACGGGCGATTATGAGGATGTCAATTGGGGCTCTGGTATTTTAACCAAAGATTTTGCGCGGCTTGCCAGTGTTTTGTTCAGCGCAGATCCGCCTCCAGCCACAACAGAGGAAGGTCTGATGGCCCACTGGACTTTTGATGAGGGAAGCGGCACGACAGCCAGCGATGCCAGTGGCAATGGCAATAATGGAACGATAACAGGCGCTGCCTGGATCAACGGCAAGGTGGGTAGCGGTGCCCTGGCGTTTAACGGCACGGATAATTGGGTGCAGGTACCTCACAGCACCTCACTGGCTATCACTGATCAAATCACCATCTCGGCCTGGGTGCATGCGAACGACACAACAGGTAGTCAGAATGCCCTGCAAAAGGAATTTTATGCTATCGGTGAAGTGAGAAATGGCGGTTTTGCCAACGTGCTGAATATCGGCAATACCTGGATCGTCAAATCATATAGCGGTCGCGCTTCCGCCTACGTAGGCAAATGGCATCATATTGCCATGACCTACGACGGCGCCAAGTTTGTCAACTATATGGATGGCCAGGTGGACGGCAGCTTTGATCAAACCGGGACTATCGGTAGCAGCACGGCCGTTCTTGGAATAGGT
>METF01000279.1 GCA_001771235.1 Candidatus Zhuqueibacterota bacterium RBG_16_48_16 | reverse complement strand
CTCGTGCAAACGAACCGGAGCGCGTTGTGGAACGATCCGCGCCTCTATTTGGGACTGGATGGGGAACGGATGCATTTCCCCGGCATCGGCCAGGAGGCCGCCGAATATCTGATTCAAAAACGGGGCATCGCCGGGATCGGCATCGATACTCATGGTGCGGATGGAGGACGGGCATCGACATTTCCTGTTGGAAAGATGTTGGCCCGACACCGGCTCATGCATATAGAGAACCTGACCAATCTGGCTCTCATTGACAAGTCCAGGGGATATTTATTTATCGGCGCTTTGCCCATCGTCGGCGGCTCCGGATCGCCCTGCCGCGTTCTGGCGCTGGTGGAATGAGTTCAGATTATCAAATCCTTTTTTGCAGCCATCTGCCTCTTAAAAAAAAGACCGAGATCATAGTTGCATTGCCAGAGTTAACAACAGCCTGACCGGTCCACACACCGATGACATAAGTCGGTTACTAAGTACTCCATTTCATAAGTACATGTAGGGTTTTTTGTTTGTAGTTCAAGCTTTAGCTTGAGAAATTCAGCCTAAAGGCTGGACTACAAACTTGCTTACTTTTTCCATAACCCTCCAAATAATTCTGAAACGGACTACTAAGACTACAGCGAAACTTTTTATGTCAATCTCTTAACGAGTGACTTATGGTGTGTCGGATGCCTCGTCGTGGTAGATCGAATACCGTCTGCCGTGTCCAAAATTCAGCGTGACTGTCATTCTCTTGAGAATCTTTGTATTTGTGTCATCGTACTCGCTGTAAGGGCCTTTTTTTAGGAGGACCTCCCACATCAGTCTGCGTCTTTTTCAATTTGTGCACTCTTGACAAAGATTCTTAAAAGAATGACATCTTCTTTTTAGTAAGAGGAATTGATAGATCGATATTCCACTTTAACCTTCGCTGTAGTTCTAAAATTACTAGCGAAAGCGAGCTTTTTGCTTCCGTTCTGTCATGAGCATGATGATGTAGCCGTTGGGGTCGGCGATTTCCGCATAGCGGCCAAATTCCTCATCGCGGGGATCGACCAGGATGTGCGCGCCCTTTTGTTCCAATATAACAACAGCATCGTCAACATCGGCAACATGAAAGCCGATATAGATGCCGTGTTTGACATGTCTTTCATCTTCGGTGCCGGGCGTCCACGGCCGCAGCGCTAAAAGGGACTCGCCAAGCTTGAACGCCTTCCAGCTCGGTTTGTCGCTCACCTGTTCAAGGCCGAGAAGGTTTTTGTAAAAATTTTTGGATTCTTCCAGGTCATCGGCGCACAGAACCAGCCAGTTTAATTTTTCAAACACACAGACCTCCTTGTACAGAATTTTGCTGCAACTCTGACAGGGTTCTGAACCCTGTCAGAGTTTGCCATACAAATTAATTTTATCAAAGAAGATTGCTGGCAAGCTCCGCCAGGCCGGAACGCTCGCCTTTCTCCAGGGTGACATGCGCATAAATCGTTTGGGATTTCATGCGATCGATCAAATAACTGAGACCGGTGGAACGCGAATCCAGGTACGGCGTGTCGATCTGATACGGATCGCCGGTGAAAACGATTTTCGTACCTTCTCCCGCCCGGGTGATGATGGTCTTCACCTCATGCGGTGTCAGGTTTTGGGCTTCATCGACGATGAAATAAATATTGTTCAAGCTGCGACCGCGAATATACGCCAGCGGGGCTATTTCCAGCTTGCCGCTTTCCAGCATCTCCTGGATTCGCTTGTGATTTTGATCCTGTTCCTTGAACTGGTTGCGAATGACGCCGAGGTTATCGTGCAGCGGTTGCATATACGGTTCCAGTTTCGATTCGATATCGCCCGGCAAAAATCCCAGGTCTTTGTTGGACAAGGCGACCACCGGACGGGCCAGAAAAATCTGCCGATAATTCTGGCGCTGCTCCAGCGCCGCAGCCAGCGCCAGCAGGGTTTTGCCGGTTCCCGCCTTGCCACTCAAAGTGACCAATTCGATTTCTCTTTTCTGCAAAGCGTGTAGGGAAAATGTCTGCTCGGCATTGCGCGGCAAAATGCCGTAGCATGGTGTTTTGTCGACCCGCTCGAGCATCCGGCTCCAGGGATTATAATAGGCCAGCACCGATTTGTTGTTGTTCCTGAGAATGAAATATTCGTTGGGCATTGGCTGTTCGACCTCCGTCTCCGCCGCAGAGATTTCAAACGGCGGCGAATAGAGTTGATCGATAAGCGCCGGATTGACCGGTTCTATCAGCCGCTTGCCGCGATAGAGCTTTTCGACATCCTCGATTTTATCGGTATAATAATCCTCTGAATTGATGCCGAGCGATTTTGCTTTCAGGCGCAGGTTCACGTCTTTGCTCACCAGTATCACCTGACGCCTGGGGTGCTGCTTTTGGTACTGTATGGCGGCACTGAGAATACGGTGATCCGGTTTTTGCTCGACAAAAGCCTGCAACACTTCCGGCGCATCCGAGTAGGTGATGAGAATGGAAATTTTTCCGCGTCCTTCTCCCAGCGGCAGGCCGCCATCGACAAGGGAATCGCCGGAAAAGCTGTCCAGGAGGCGAATGAATTCCCTGGCGTGATAATGTATGGCATCACTGCCTTTTTTGAATTGATCGATTTCCTCAAGCACGGTTATGGGGATGAGGACATCATTTTCTTCAAAATGAAAAATGCAATTCGCGTCGTATAGAATGACGTTGGTGTCGAGCACAAAAGTCTTTTTCACAAAAAAGCCTCCTCGGATGGATGTGAAATATGAAAAACAAGAATGGAGCCGCTTTTCATCTGCAGTTCTGCCGTATTGTCCATGAATTGATTGCTCACCGGTAACGTGCTGCCAAAGGTCAGCGCGGCATTTTTCAGGGGCCATTTTACGCCGCCAAGAGTGATGCCTTCCGCTTTGTCGGACAGTACGACCAGGGAGAATGTGTCTCCCGGCCGGCCGTTGAGCGTGAATTCTTTAGGTCCGGTCAAAGGATAAACCGATTGGTTGCCATCGGCCAAAGTGACGGGGATCGAAGCAAGCTCCCGGCTGGCAAGAAGAAAAATGTTTGCCAATAGCAGGTCAAGTCGTCCGCCAATCGCATTTAAAACAAGCACGCTTTTCGGATTTCGAGCGACGGCCTGCCGCAGGGCCAGCTCGAGATCGGTGCGGTTCTTGTCCTCTGGATGGACGATTATTTCGACGTGATTCTTGTGCAATAGCTCCAGCGTTTCAGCGGCCAGGGAATCAAGATCGCCGACCACGAGATCGGGGGTAAATCCCAGGCGAAGACAGGCATCCGTTCCGCCATTGGCACATAAGATAAAATCTGCCTGTGCGACATCGTTTCGATGCCTTTCCAGATGTTTTGACACGCCATTGGCAAAGATGACAATGGCCGGGTTTTTGATAGTGGGGTTATGAGCTTGATTCGTCATGAGAGTTCATTATTGTATGAATAACATGGCGATCGTCTTTTCCTGTGACTCCGCCTTGAGCCGGGCGAAATAGATGCCGCTGGCCAACCGAATGTTGTTTTCATCTTTTGCATCCCAGGTGAAAACATGTCTTCCCGAATTCCGGAATCTATCTATCAGCATCGTGACCAGACGTCCGATGGAATCATAGACCTTTAAGCTGACATAGCCCGCATGCATCAGGTTGAATGAAATGGTCGTGGCAGAGTTGAACGGATTGGGATGGTTTTGATCGAGCGAGAATCCTTTCGGGGCCTGCCTCGCCTCGACGGAGGAAATGAAGAAGGTATTGGCCACACCGGGCGTTCCGTACCTTTGCGATGCCACCCAGTTTTGCGGCAGCGAATTGTCAAGGTAACTGTCGCGCAGCATCAGGGTCGGGCCGTTGCCGTCCGGTTCCACCGGCCAGGGAGGTGAATCGCTGTAAGCCAATGAATCCACAAGCACATTCTGCGCGTTGTAGAGCCTGATGATCTCACCGCCATTGTTCAAACCGAAACCCAGGTCGCCGATATGGTTTGTTACTTCCGTGAAGAGTGAATGAAATTTTCCCTCATCCCGGCAAATGACCAGGTAATCTTGCGGCGGGATGATGGTGTTGGGCGGAAAAGTGAACCCGGAGGCGTCGTCTTCGTCCCTGATGACCCAACCGGAAATATCCATCGGCTCCGCTATTCCATTGTACAATTCCAGCCAGTCCTCCGGATCGAATTCGCCGGAAGAGTTGTAATTGATCTCATTGAAAACAACCGCCTGGGTTGCGTCCGTGTCTTCTTCAAACCGGGCGGTTAACGATATTCCGTTGCTCAAAGTTCTAGTGATGGCTATCGAATCGGAAACGACATCTCCGCTCCAGCCGGAAAAGCGGTAGCCGATATGGGGCAGGGCGGTAAACGTGATCGGCACGTCGGTAAAATAGACGCCCTGCCAGGGGAAGGCGGAGATTTTTTCATGATCGATGACGACGTCGCCGGCGTTGGCCGAGGAAATATCGAGCCCGACCCGGACGGTGTCTTTTAAGCCAAAATAATTCCTGAAATGGCCGCGCAGGTAATGGGGCCTGTTTTGTGCAAACTTTTCCACAATTTCAATGCAATCGTACCAATAGCTGATCGGCTCGCTTTTAAATTTTTTGTAATGCCGCGGCATTTCAGGTTCAAGGGCGTTTTTGACATCCGCCAATACGGCAAGAACGTGTTGCGGCGCAAAGACGGTATTTAGATAACCGGCGCAGCGATTGATAAAGTCTGTTTTGAATCGGTTGTTTTTGAGGAGTTGGCGCAACATCAGCGCAACGTGCAGCTTGTTGGTGCCGAGGGCGCTCACCAGGGAATTGGCCCGGTAGTCATTTTCCGGGCCGCTGCCGACGCGCAACTGTTGATAGCCATAGGACCAATCCAGGTCGAAAAGCATAAACCGGAACTTTCCCGTCTCGCTTCGCGGTCGCCAGAATTTCACATTGTTGGTGGGCCAGTCGCCGTTGTTGAAATAGATTTCCGAGATGACGTAATCCAAAAAGTTGTCCATGTCGATCCGGGTCTGAAGGTATTGGTAATGCTCGTCGTTGCCGAGATCGTTTTTCTGAATGTAATCGTAGACGGCAGCAAAATTCTGCAAATCGCCTTCGATGACCGAGACGAAATTATTCGGATAAGCGATCTCCAGCAAATCGACATCGTCGGGATCGACGCCGTAGTGTTCTGCGAGAAAATCTTCCGTCAGTCTCTCCCGGATATTTAGAATGCCCCAATATTCCCCATTCAAAAAAGTGACGGCCGGGCGATAGGCCTGGGTGTCGATATCCAGGTCCCTGACCAGCTTCTGCAAGAAGCCATCGCGAAAATGGGTTTGGTCCCAGTCGTTGCCGGAGTTGCGCAAAAACAGCGTGGTGAATTCATAGATCGGCAGGTCGGGGAAGAGCTGGTAGTCGATGTGGCTATAACCATATTGTGGTCGAAAGTAAATGCGGAAAGCTTTTTGCGGCCTTCTCCTGGTTAGCCCACCGCCGATCTTGATGCCCCCGTCGACACTGTGGCTTGCCGGCCATCCGTCTCAAAAAGCTCGAAGTGAATGGGCCGTTCCCAGTCGTCCCAGAAATTTTCATAGATGCCGGTGTTCTTATCGAACAGGTGTTCGCGATTGGTCGACAGAGAAATGACCGGCAGGGTGCTGGTCTCATCGATGAGATAAGTGTGGGTCGTCACCTTGCCGGGCAACAAGCCCGCTGTGAATGTACGGGCGCGGACGACGGTTGTTTTTTGAATCCGGATTGGAATTGAATAGAGGATCGAGTTTTGATCCGGCTCGGAGCAATCCAGGGTGTAGCGAATCTCCGCCTCCTGTCCGGCGGATGTAATTTCCAACAAAAGGCTGTTCCGGTAAAAACCGCCGGACTGCGAAAATTCAACCGGTGCAGAAAAAGCGGTATAGCCGGCTGTGACATTGCTGGTTTCCGGAGTTGGGACATCGAAAAAGAACCAGTCGGCCGCGCCGTCCGGCTGCCTGCCCCAGGAATAATCGCTGGCGATCCGCACGGTGCTCACCCGGTCGACTACCGATCCGGCGGGATCGGACAGGAGCACGGTTTCACCTGCGGATTTTATCTTGAAATTGGTGTGAAAGTGTTGCCCTTCGGTCGGGTAATTTTTCCCGGAAGCGAAAACAAGCTTGAATCCACCCGGCGGCAGAAGGCTCTTTGGGAAAACCCATTTGAACAAATCATCCGGATCGTCCGACAAACCGAAGCCGGTCAAATCTATTACCGTATTTCCCGGATTATAAATTTCAATCCAATCCGCATAGTCGCCGTCTCTATCTTTTATCGTCGATGTATTCGACGCCATGATTTCATTCAACAGGGGCGCCGGGTTCGTGTCGGTCAATTCCCCTGCTGCTGGCCGACTCCCGGTCAGGCCGAAGAAATAGAGCCCGCACAAACATAACAACGTGCAGGGTCGAAGGGGTGTTTTGGGGTAAAATAAAATCATCGGCAATTATTGGCTTGGGTTATGGCGATAAGCAGGGGAACACACCTGGCGGCAAAAGGGAGAAATCCTGAATGCAGGCCTCCCCAGGCCGGAATGACGGTGTTGTACCCAGCCTATTCCAAAAGATGGGTCACCAGGCCGCTCAGCAATTTTGGCTCAAACCAAGTGGACTTGGGCGGCATCACCTGGCTGGCATCGGCGATCTGCATCACCTGTTCCATTTCAGTCGGATAGAGGGCGAACGCCACCATAAATTCCCCGTTGTCGACAAGCTGTTTCATTTTTTCCATTCCGTCCATTCCGCCGACAAACCTGACGCGGTCGTCGGTTTTTTGGTCGGCGATATGGAGCACCGGCTCGAAAAGGAAGCGGTGTAAAACAGTGACGTCAAGGTCATCCACCGGGTCTTTTGGCGCATAAGTCACTTCACGGAACTCCAACATAAACCATTTTTTGTCAAGATACATGCCAAAAGTTCGCGGCTTTGTCGGCTGAAATGTGTCAACAGCCAGCTCGGTGATGATAAAAGATGCGGATATTTTATCCATGACCTCATCTCGACCCAGGCCATTCAAATCCTTTATAACGCGGTTATATGGCAGGATGAGCAGCTCCGTGTGCGGAAAGAGCACGGCGAGATACGACGCATATTCGCTGTTGGCGGCCTCTGGCCCTGCTTTGGCCTGGTAATCCAGAAAAACCTGGGCGGCCGTTTCGGAGCGGTGATGTCCGTCAGCGATATACAGGTTTTCCACACGGCGAAAGGCCCATTGTATCTTGTCATTTGTTTCCATGTCCTTGACGACCCATAGCGTATGGCGAACATCATATCCGGCAATAAAATTATATACGGGATCGCTCTCAGCCATCACGTTTTGAAATATGTGTGCCAGTCCGACGGTATCGCGCAGCGTTAAAAAAACCGGGCCGGTTTGTGCTTTCAATGTCTTTGCCAGTTGGATGCGGTCTTTGACTTTTTCCGGTTGTGTATGTTCGTGTTTTTTGATCCGGCCGTTCAGGTACTCTGGAACCGATGCGCCGGCAAAAATGCCTGTCTGTTCGTGTGTTCCTAAAGTTTGCTTGTAAACATAAAAATGTGGCTGTTCATCCTGAACCAACACGCGCTCGTGAATCAACCGGCGAAGATTCTCGCGGCCTTTTTGGTAAACGCATTCATTGTATGGATCGATGGACGGATCGAGGTCGATTTCCGGTTTTATGACATGCAAAAACGAGTACGGATTCCCGGCTGCCCTATGGCGGGCTTCGTCGGAATCCAACACGTCGTATGGAGGAGAAGCAACTTTATCTACAAATTCTTTTTTCGGGCGCAGCCCGCGTAAGGGAACAACTTTGGCCATAGATATGACCCTTATTTTTCAAGCCATCTTTCGGAGTAATTTATGAGTTAAACCAGAAAAAGCAAGGGAAATAACCGACGCTTTTCAGATGTTTGCGGAGTATAATTTTTTGGTTTATTTAGTGTGTTACGTGGGCGGAATAAATACAGCTCGGAGGTACCCTTCTATGGCTGATGAAAAAGTCTCGTGCCACACCCCGACGCCCGGCAAGCAGAGCATCAATATCGCCAGGTGGAAGTACGATGCGATCAGAGATGCGATTTTAGCTGTACTCGGCAAGGGAACGGAAGGGGTTATCTTTCGAGAATTGCCCAAACTGGTCAAGCAGTTTCTAACTCCAGCCCTGCAAGCGGATATTGGCTCGATTTCCTGGTACACGACGGTGGTGAAATTGGATATGGAAGTCAAGGGCGAAATCAGAAGGATTCCTGGCAGCAAACCGCAACGGCTGAGAGCCGCTTGATGGAAGAATTCCCATGGCCAACTAGAACTACAACGAAAGTTCTACGCTGAATAAGAAGATTGATTTATAATTTTTGCAGAAGAGAAAAGTGGAAAGAGTTTGTTAGCCACCAGTCACAAGGACGAAGTCAAAAATTGGAAGAAATTATGGGAAAGATTGAGCGGTTTGAGTATATTGAGGCGTGGCAAAAGCGTTATGAAAAATCAGGATTGGTTTAATGAAACCAGAGATTATTGAGCTTTTCACTTTGGTTAATTACAGTGTATTTTAAATGCCAGAGGAGTCAATAATGCAAACAGAATCTCGAAAAGCCAAATATTTTGCACTTTCAAAATACGTAGAAGCAGCTTTGAAAAAAGCTGAATACCAAAGAGATGAAAATGAGGTGATCATCGGGAAGGTGCCTGGGGCCTCGGGTTTTTTTGCTCAGGGAGATACGTTTGAAGAGGCAAGAGCCAATCTACAAGATGTGATCGAAGGCAATGTCATGTTGGCACTGCAGATGGGATTGGAAATCCCCCGCATCGAAGGGGTAGAAATTAAAGAAATCGATTATGCCTAAACTGAAACCACTCAAAGCAAATGAGGTTATCAAAAAGCTGAAGAAGCTTGGCTTTTCCGGACCCTATCCTGGCGGCAGGCATGTAAGAATGGTACACAAGGAAAGAGGGATAATCATACCCATTCCAATGCATAAAGGCAAGGATATCAGTGTGGGCTTGATAAGAGAAATTATTAATGAAGTCGGCATAAGCAGAAATGAATGGATAAACCTCTAAATGTAACAATCTTGTACACACGAGCAAAAATAAGGACAAATTATGAACGTATCAGACAGGTATAACGCCGTTTTGATGGGCCTGTCGTTGTCGATCTGTTTTTTCT
>METF01000278.1:4247-7626 GCA_001771235.1 Candidatus Zhuqueibacterota bacterium RBG_16_48_16 | reverse complement strand
AAGCACCAGCATCAAGAGGTTGTCCGAAACCAAAAGGGAATCGCCAGCCGTTACCGACACTATCGGCACTTTCTCAGCGGCCGCGAGGCTATCGATTGCCGACAACAAGTCGGTCTTGAGCTCCATTTTGGGCAGCACCAACCTGCCGACCTTTATGTTTTCCAGCAAAAAAGGAACGCCGGCTATGTGATCGGAATGAGGATGCGTGCCAATGAGTACGTCAATTTTCCTTATGCCGTTTCGTTGAAAAAAAGGCAGCAAAACTTTTTCGGCGTAATTGACGTTCTCATCAGCCTCGCCGGTGTCGATCAACACAGTCTTATCTCCCGGAAGCTCTAAAAGCGCCGCGTCTCCCTGCCCCACATCGAAAAACGTCATTTCCAGCCTATTGAAATCCTTAAAGGCATCGCGCCACACGATAATATTGAGCAAAACCAGCAGGACAATAATCCCTTTGTTGCGAATTATCGTACGATTCCAGACCAGGAGAATACCAATTAGAACAAAATAAAGAAAAATTGCCAGCAGCGATGGCCGGCAAATGTCGACATGAGAGAAGGGTATATGATTTCCGGCTTGAACGATAATGAGCAGTGACTTTAAAAGCAGCCAGTTAGCATGAGCATAAATCACTCCAAGCGGAAAATAGACAATACCGGTCAAAACGGAAATGAAGCCTAATGAAACGATGGCACCAACCAGAGGGATGACAATGAGATTAGCAGCGGTGGCCACGAGCGGTATAATTCCAAAGTAGAAAGCAGTAAATGGCAGCGTGGCCAACTGGGCGGAAATTGAGACCAGCAGCACAACAAAAAAATATTGTTGCATCTTTTTGCCAGCTTCCTGCCATTTGAGCATCCTGTTTCGAAAGACTGTATCAAAACGTCGATAGATCAACACGATTCCCGCCACAGCGGCAAAGCTCAATTGAAAGCTGGCGCCAAAAAGCTCCAGCGGATTTATTAAAAGGATAATCAGTGCCGCAAGAGAGATCGAATTTATCACATCCGTTCGCCGTTGCAGGAGCGTGCCGAGTGTAAGAATGGCCGCCATGATCGAAGCCCTGACCACGGGAGGGTGAGCGCCCGTCAACAACATGTACAGCAATATTCCACAGACAGCGAGCCATTCTTTCCACGGCCGGGGGATGCGGAAAATCTTAAACATTAAAAATAATCCGACAACGATGAATCCAACGTGCAAGCCCGACACGGCGAGGACATGAATGACGCCGACCTGAGAAAAGGCCTTTTTTACATCCGGATCGATCTCCCCGCGCTCGCCGACTAATAGGCCTTTGAGCAGTGCCGCACTTTGTCCTTCAAGAGTTGCATCGGTAAATCGAATAACATAGCTTCTGGCCGGATAGATAATTTTTTTCAATATCCGGCTTCCACGCCCACTGTCAAGAACCAGGCAGCTTTTCTGATCCGACAGGTAAAATGTCGAATAAATATCGCTGGCTTGCAGGTATTTTTTATAATCGAATTGCCCGGGATTCCGCTCGCCCAACGGCGCCCGTAAGTGGCCACGCGCTACAATGCGGTTGCCGTATTTCAAACCTTTGTAACATTCATTGATTCTGACGTCGAGCTTTCCGGCAACGCTTATGGGCTGGGCGAAAATCCAGAGCGTATCAGCAGACAGGGTAAAGCGGGTGCGCTCGTCTGTTTCTTCGACCGGCGAGCAAATATCGCCTTCGACCGACACCAATTCGGGGATGTCGTTAAACTGCGAAACATGGTTTTGGGGCAACAGGTGCGTCTTGAGCTCCAGCCGCAGAAAACCGGCCAGGAAAAAACCGGCTAAAATCATGATGTCAAAGAACAGCCACAATTTCCGATAGAATGAAAAAACGGCCAGGATCAGGCATAATCCACAGGCAGCCACGAGCGCAGCCATGTCGATGTCGACGCGGTAGGCGACAATCAAACCAAATAGAAAGGGCGATAAAAGTTTTAAAGCGGGCTTGTTATGCATCGCTGGCTTGAGGCTCATGTTCGTGCCGAACGTTGCAACACCCACTGGTGCAAAGAAACAACCTTTTCCTGCAACTGCTTCAGCGTTCCGTCATTGGCGAGAACATAATCCGCTCTCCTCTCTTTCTCTCCGGCGGACAGTTGGGAAGCCATTCTCGCCAGGATGTCCTGCCGCGACAGCCGGTCGCGAAGATGGGTCCGGTTGATGCAGTCCTCGATGGAGGCGGATACGGTCACGACATAATCCAGTATTTCATCCAAGGCCAGCTCGAATATGAGCGCGGCATCGACGACCAGATACGGAGCGGAAATCTGGCTGTCACGGAACTGTTGTATCTGTTCCTGCACACGTTTGATCATTACGGGATGCACGATGGCATTAAAAGCGTGAAGGGCTTTTTTGTCCGAAAAAACGATGGAGGCCATTTTGCCCCGGTCGAGGAGCTTGTCGTTGAGGAAAACCTCCCGGCCAAACTGCTCCCTGATCCTGCTGCGAACGCTGTCATTTTCGTCGATCGCCCAGCGCCCGGCCCGGTCGACGTAAATGACCGGGACGCCCAATCCTTCAAGCATCCCGGAGACCGTGGTCTTGCCGCAACCGATGATCCCTGTCAAACCGATGAGCAGTTTTTTCATGAGTCCAGCCTACCTGAGAATGGCCAATTTGCCTAATTTTGACTCTGTTGATGAAACCGCTTTATAGATATAAATCCCGGCGGCGACGTCGTGCCCGCTCTCGTCCTTCAAATCCCACTGGACCCCGCCATCCCCGTCCGATTCCACCAGCTTGCGGACGAAACGCCCTTCCGAGGTCAGGATGTAAATTTCGGCTTTTGGGGTCAGATTAGCAAAGGTAATTTTTCCTTCACCCGTTTGCGGATGATACGGATTCGGATAGGTAAAAACATCGCTTAAATTTTGCCGGGCAAAAATGAGCTGAATGAGATCGCCGCGGCCTTTGACGATAGGGGTGCCTTGTGCGTTCCTGACGTTTTTGACACGAATGGAATAAGCCTTGCCCAGGGCGCCGACGATCTGGCTCAGGCCCACATCAAGAATAACCGCCGCGGCGTCGTCACTTTTTTGAGTCGCCTGCCTGAGCGCCAAAGAACCGCTGAGGTCATAGCTTGCTACATCCTCGACCGATTCCCGCTCCATCGGCTCATTGAAAACAAGCTCGATTTGCGAAGAGCTGACCAATTCGCCGCGGACAAGATAGGGCGCGCTTGGCTCAGACCTGGCCTCGAACGTCGCACTGTTTGCCGTACTGTCCAGAGGCACTCCATCGACATCATGTAAATTCCGGCAGGTCACGGTGTACGTCCCCTGTTGCTGAAAGACGACCGGCAGCGACAGGATAGCCTCCTGTCCGGATTTGTCATAAGCAATGGACGTGG
>METF01000278.1:4029-4208 GCA_001771235.1 Candidatus Zhuqueibacterota bacterium RBG_16_48_16 | reverse complement strand
TCTTGATGGATTCGCTCATGCGTTTGCTAAATGTTACGCGAACGGATTCGTTCGTCTCCATCTCCGCACCGACGACCTTTGGATTGGCGCCGGGCTTTGCAGTCACGGTTTGGGAGAATTGGCTTGTAGCCGGACTTTTGCTGCTGTCAATCGTTTTCACCGCATAGCGGTAATTCATC
>METF01000278.1:3474-4006 GCA_001771235.1 Candidatus Zhuqueibacterota bacterium RBG_16_48_16 | reverse complement strand
GACGCTGTTTTCGCTTGTCTCCAGGTAAAGAGAAAGCGGGGCGTCGTCCGTGCTTCGGTACAGTTGATATGTGTCCGCACCTTCGACGCTGTACCAGGTGATCCGTACTTTGTCAGGACCCAGGGGCGTGGCCGTCAATCCCGGCGGGGCCGCCGGCGCGGTGGACTCGCCCACTCTGGTCAATCCACGAATGGCCGTTCCGTTTCCCAGCCAGAGTTCTTTTTGGCCGTTGTTATCCATATCGGCCACCACAGCCGAATTGGTTTGAATGTCGGCGCTATAGTAAATCAGACTAAAATCTCCGTCAACATAATCGATCATATAAAAATCGGGAAATACGCAGATAAAAATCTCATCATCGCCGTCGCCATCCACATCGCCCGAAGAAACGCCGCTGGCAAAATCCTTTGGCGACTCGAAGCCAAAAAAGCGCCATTCTTTAACCGGGACATAAGAGTTGTTTTTGTCGTTGTCATAGATGCGGTAAATCCAATGCCGGGCGTCGTAAAAATGTTCGGTGTTCAGATTCGGA
>METF01000278.1:3157-3352 GCA_001771235.1 Candidatus Zhuqueibacterota bacterium RBG_16_48_16 | reverse complement strand
GCCCGAATTCTCGTAAATGTAAATATCCCCATCGCTGTCACCCAGCAGTATCTCCGTCCGGCCGTCGTTGTCAAAATCGCCGATCTCGCAATGCGGCACGCCGTTTTGGTTGCTGCCCGCCGTCGGATTGTCGAGCGCTGCGACGCTGCTGAATTGATTTCCGGACGACCGTTCCCACACTTCGAACCGGTCGCT
>METF01000278.1:1495-2986 GCA_001771235.1 Candidatus Zhuqueibacterota bacterium RBG_16_48_16 | reverse complement strand
GAATAACCAAAGCCGCACAACAACTCGAACGAGCCATTTTGATTCACGTCGCTGACATCGCGGGGAAAAAGAGGCTTTTCAAAAGAAAACACTTTTTTTACCTGACCGTTGCCAAGCTCGTACAATTCGAGCGCACCAGAGCCATTTTCATCCTGGGTGTTGATCGCCAGCTCGGGCAATCCATTCCCATTCATGTCTACCGCTTTGCCTAACATGTGCCCATAAGGAGCCTTTGCCGCCAGGAAAGCAAAATCCGTCGAATTGATCGGGGGGCGATCCAGGGCGACGGGGTAAAAACGGCCGGCATTATCGTCCTCGGCGACGACACCAGCGCCATTTTTTACAGCGAATTTTACCTCGACAGGCTGGACGGAAATCTGCGGACCAATATTCAGCCGAAGCTCGTTGGTTCTGAACGGCATGGCCAGCTCCTGGAATGGAGCGTTGGAAAATTGGCTCCTGTAAAAAACAGAGCCTTCGCACAAATCATCGGTTAAGATTTGCACAAGCGTCGTATGGAAAGCCCCGTCGACCATAGGCAATAAATCAACCTGCTCGATGTTTGGCGCCGTTTTGTCAAGAAAGATGCGCACAGCGTGTTCGGCCCGGGTGCCGTCGCGATTGTCGATTACCAGCCGGATGGTGTACGAATCATCTTCCTGCGGCAGCCCTTCCCAGGTGCCGAGCAGGTTTTCAATCACCCGCGTATCGTATTGAGTGTCGATGGAATGCCATTCCTCGGGATTATCTCCCCTGCCGTAATACAAGGTGTAGCTCTCCAGCGTCGGACTCCAGGCCGAGCCATAGATGTCGATCCGGTCGCCGCTAAAGCCCTGGTCGGTCTTGGGGGAGGTAATTTTTGCCAAAGAATAGAGCGGCAACTCCACCGCTTTCGCCACATCGAGCCGGCCCGATCCGTAAAACCGGTCCCAGCCGGAGTTGCCCAGGTCGTAAGCCGAGCGTGTCAACAACCCGCGCACGGCTTCCGGCAAAAGTGAATTATCGCGGGAAAGCAACAAAGCGGCCGCAGCACTGACGAATGGCGCGGAAAAGGAGGTGCCGTCAAAAGTCGAAAAATTATTATCCAATGTCGTCGAGTAAATATTCACCCCGGGCGCGACCAGGTCGAGGGTCGGACCATAATTGGAAAAACCTGCCAGATCGTCGTTTTCATCGGTTGCGCCCACGGAAATGGTCCCGGCAAAGGCCGAGGGATAGTGGATCTGGTCGGTGGCGGAATTGCCGGACGAGGCGATCATGATTACATTCTTTTCTTCCGCAAAGCGAATGACATCATCGAGCAGCCGCGAGACAAAGACATCGCCCCAGCTCATATTGATGACACGGGCGCCATTGGCCACGGCATAGAGTATCGCCGAGGCCACGTCATCCTCTTCGCCAAATCCGCTGGCGGTAAAGGCGCGCAGGTTCATCAGCCTGCAATTGTGGGCAATGCCGGCGATGCCCAGGCCGTTGTTCGTCACCGCGCCG
>METF01000278.1:1359-1479 GCA_001771235.1 Candidatus Zhuqueibacterota bacterium RBG_16_48_16 | reverse complement strand
CGGTGCCGTGCCCGGATTCATCCATCGGGTCGTTATCCCGTGACAAATAGTCGCCGCCATCCGGATAGCTCGGAGCATCGGTAAAGTCCCAGCCCTGAATGTCATCGACAAATCCGTTGG
>METF01000278.1:461-1301 GCA_001771235.1 Candidatus Zhuqueibacterota bacterium RBG_16_48_16 | reverse complement strand
TTCGCCGGGATTGATCCATAGGTTGTCCCTGAGATCGTAGTGGCGGTAGTCGATGCCGGTATCGATGATCGCCACCGGGATATCGTAAGAGCCGCGTTCGACATCCCAGGCGGCATAAGCACGGACTTTTCCCAAAGCCCATTGCTGATCCAGCAGCGGATCGTCCGGGACGAAATGCAGATGAAATACCCGGTTGATTTCGGCAACCTCGATGCGGGGATTGTTTCTTAAAAAGGTTAGAATGCTTTCGGCGGCTCCCGCATCGGTGACCTCCACTTTGAACCAGCGTCCGAGATAATCGCCCGAATCCCCGCCGGATGTCGAGTCTTTCTGAAGCTGGGCTGGAAGAGCATAGGTAATTTCGCCTTTGATCGTCGACGCCAATTCGGAGCGCAGAGCCTGGAGCCTTGCATCGGCGGCACTGCTGCTTACAGATTTAAAAAGCGATGTTTCTTTTTCGATCTTGAACAGTATGGCGGTCTGAGACCAGGCGGTTGCCGTTGGAAAAGGCAAAAAATTTATGGCAAAACAGAACAACATGAACCGGGCTGCTGACCGCATCCAGGCCGGCGCTTGTTTTTCATTTCTGCGTTTTGTTTCCAACAATGAGAAGGTCATCCTTGAGTTCATTTTAACAAAACTCAAACCACGAATTGTGGTTATTCAGCTTTACTAATTCTTTAAGCTCACCAGTTATTAACAAAGACTACATTGTAACTTTTCATGTCATTCAGTAGGGATTGACATGCTCGTCAGAGCGCTCGATAATAGTGAAAATGTCATTCTTAGGCGTGTTTTTCCATCTCAACGCCGATGCGCAGAGGTCGCAGAGATACGCAG
>METF01000278.1:0-327 GCA_001771235.1 Candidatus Zhuqueibacterota bacterium RBG_16_48_16 | reverse complement strand
ACAAAGATTCCTTCTGAATGACATCCTCTTTTTTGTTAGACAGAATCGATAGATCGTTATTCGACTTTTAACTTTCGCTGTAATGCCAGAATCAAATAACTTTCTCTGCGATCCTTGGCGGCCTCTGCGATCTCTGCGTTAGCGCTTTCCACAATTTCATTCCCTTTACCTGCGCCCGATCTCCTGCAAGATCATGCGAGGAAGCGTGGCGACCAGTAAAAGAAATTCTATCCATTTCGTCGCCAGGCACCCGCCTCGGCAGGTATCATATTTCGAAAAATATTGCACAAAGGCCCGATGGGACGAAACGATCATCCTGGGCCGACA
>METF01000277.1:12748-31133 GCA_001771235.1 Candidatus Zhuqueibacterota bacterium RBG_16_48_16 | reverse complement strand
GCAACCATGAAACGCCCGTTATCCCCCCACACTCTGCCGGCAATCTCCCTCTTTAAGGCAAATTTCAAAGCGGCGGAAGATGCCCTGGCCTCCTTTTCCAGTTGCAGCTCACCGGCATTTCGCAGGAATAAATAAAACTGCTCCAGCACCGGATCGGTGACCTGGTATTCAAACACGAATTTTGTCTGATCCTGGGTAACTTTGGGATTCCCGGAAACGAATCGATCGGCGAATTTGAGCATATAGTTTTTATTGAGCCTCGACAGCTTGTAAATAATCTCCGGCATGGTCATAGCGGATTCTTCGAGAGAAATATCAGGCGCTATGCCGCCGCCGCCATAGACGATCCTGCCCTTTGGAGTAACGAATTTTTGCGGAGTGACTTCCAATTTTGTTTTCGTCTCTTTTTTAACCTGCGGGCCCGCACCAACGTCCGCCTGCCCGGAATCCCTCTGAATGAGCCTGCCGAGCGGGGTAAAGTATCGTGCCGTCGTCAACAGCAGCGCCGAGCCGTCCTGGAAAGGGTATTCCGTTTGCACCAGCGCTTTACCATAAGTTCTGTCGCCGACAATGAGAGCCCTGTCCCAATCCTGCAAAGCACCGGCAACTATTTCGGCATCACTTGCCGTAGCTTGGTTCACCAGCACGATGAGCGCAAAGTCATCGTAGGTGCTTTCATTGGTGGAAATATATTGTTGATTCGATTGGACAAAACGGCCCTGCGTAAATACGATGATCTTTCCGGCCGACAAGAACCGATCGGCAACCTCGACACCGGCATTCAATTCTCCGCCCGAATTGTCGCGCAGATCGAGTATCAACCACCCCATATTTTCATCCTGGAGTTTGGCAACAGCGATATCCAGCTCGGTCGGGGTCGTCGAGGTAAAATGGGCGATCTTTATATAGCCGACCTGATCATTGTACATAAAATAGCAGGGTATACTCTCGAGAAGGATCTTTTCCCTGGGCACTTCAAAAACAAGATGATCGTCGAGGCCGTCTCTTTGAATTTCAACGATCATATATGAATCCTCGGGGCCGATCAATAATTGCCGGATCTCTTCGTTTTTCAGATTCGCCACATCGGCGCCCTGGAGGGAAAGAATTTTATCTCCCAATTTTATTCCACTTCTTTCTGCCGGACCCCCTTCTACCAGTGCACATACAATAAGAGCGGGGTGAAGAAAATTGTATTTCAAACCGATACCATAATAGCCTGTATATTGCTCTTTCCATCTGGCGTATTCGGAAGGGGAAAGATAAACGGAATGGGCGTCAAGGCTGGAGAGCATGCCGGAAATGGCGTGATCCAGTATTTCATCCGGGTCTTTTTCCTCGACGTAAAACCGCTCTATTTTGTCCAGAATGAGCGTCAGCAGCTTCCATTTGTTATAGGCAGCCTGTGCTGCGCCAGCTATTTTCGCCGGATGCCAGAGGGCAACACTTCCGAAAAACAAAAACAGAATGACTGCCAGCCAGACGCTGTTTTTAAAAGCGCTTTGCTTTTTCGAACGGCAGAACTTTTGTTGATTTCCCCGCCCCTTGTCGCGACAAAAGGCTCGAAACTCTCGCCGGAGCTTATTTAATCGATTTTGAAATTCCATTGCTCGGACTGATATTCAATAATTGAGATACTGACACGACTTTGTTATTATAAAATTTTATTTTACCAATATCAAGGAATTAAAAAATATGCCTCCGTTCATGGGTAAAATATCCGGGAAAAATTTAAGCGTGACAACTCGTTAAATTAATAGAGGTTTCGGGCTAGAAAATTATCTTGACATTTAATTCGTATAAAAGTATCTTACTCAACTTTTTTGCAAAACGGATGAAATAACACCATGCTTGAGGACCCTGTTTGTCAACCCTTGTTTCGAAACTCGATAAAGTTGTAAAAAATACGCCCGAACAAATCGCGATCGTTTTCAATGACACAAAAATTGAATACGGCCGGTTTCATGAAGCAGTCCTTAAATTGGCACAAGGCCTCCATGACCTGGGGGTAGCGAAAGGGGATCGCGTCGGTCTTATGCTGCCTAATGTTCCGCATTTTTGCATCAGCTATTACGCAGCAATCTCTATCGGAGCTATTGCCGTACCCATAAATTTCCAATCACTGCAGAGCGATATCGAATATTATCTCCAGGATTCGGGCGCCAAAGTTATGATTACCTGGCAGGGATTCTGTAATGAAGTCCTGCCCGCTGTCGAAAAAACGGAAACATGCCGGGAAATTCTCGTTCTTGGCAACAAGATACCCGGAACAGCCAGGCCTTTGACGCAAATTATTGCCAGCTCAAAATCTTTATCCGAGTCCGTTTCCATGGATTCGAGCGACGTTGCGGTAATCAATTATAGCGCCGGAATTACGAACAAAGCACTGGGCGCCATGATGACACACGAAGCGCTGATCGCCAATGCAAATGCCGCTCGCAACCTGTTTATGCTCACGTCAAAAGATACTCTCGTCTCCCCCCTGTCGCTTTCCCATCCGCTGGCCCAGACCCTGCAAATGAATGCCGCTTTTTTCAGTGGCGGAACACTCTCATTGATCTCCCGTTTTAACCCGAACGATGTTGTAGAGAATATTCAAAAGAATCGCGGCACGTTCTTTTGCGGCGTGCCGGACATGTATAAAAGCCTGGCTAAATTGGAAATCGACCAATCCAACACGCCCTCATTGAAGCATTGCCTTTGTTATGGCGGTCACCTTGCGGAAAAAGTCATCGAGCAGTTTGAGGCCAAATTTGACGCCTTTGTCTATCAATCTTACGGACTGACCGAAGCCGGACCTTTGGTGGCATCAAACCGTTTCGACAAAGACCGAAAATCACAATCGGTAGGCTTGCCGTTGGTCGGTGTGGACATCCAAATAAGAGGGCAAAACGGCTCTCTGCTCAAACCTAATGAAAGCGGCGAGATTTGGATTTACAGCCCCAGCACGATGAAGGGATATTTTAACCGCCAGGACGAAACCGACAAGAGGTTTCGGGATAACTGGTTATTCACGGGTGATATTGGCTACCTCGACGAAGATCATTACCTGTACATTCAGGAGCGCAAAGAAGACATTATCATGAAAGGCGGATTCCAGATATTCCCGCGTCAAATCGAATCGGTTCTGGCCCAACACGATCTTGTCGACGAAGTGGCCGTTGTCGGTGTGCCGGACCCGGTTCAAGGCTCCGAATTAAAAGCGCTGATCGTCCCTAAAAAAAACGCAGAGATCAACAGGGATGATATTATGGAATTCTGCAAAAATTCTTTGCCGGTCTACAAAATACCCAAGTATATTGAATTCACCAAAGAATTGCCCAAAAGCGCTGCCGGACGCGTCTTAAAACATGTGATTCGACAAAATCTCGCTGCGACAAAAAACCCATTCGTGATTTCGAATAAAACCACAAAGATCGCTTGATGACATATACAATGACTTTTTAAGATGCTATTGTAGGAGGAAATCTGTGAAAGAATACGATCCCCAGGACATCAGAAATGTCGGCCTTGTATCGCATCAATCCATCGGCAAGACTTCATTGGCAGAGGCCATTCTATTTACGGCAGGAATAACCACCCGTTTGGGCAGAGTAGAGGACGGAACAACGACAGCAGATTATAGCCCGGATGAAATTTCCCGAAAAATTTCCATCAGCGCCTCTCTCATGAATCTGGAGTGGAACAAGAAAAAGATCAACCTCATCGACATGCCCGGCTACAATGATTTTGTCGGAGAGGTCAAGTGCGGGCTGCGCGTAACGGATTCCGCCGTGGTTTTGATTAACGGCGTCGAAGGCATCGAGGTTGGCACCGGGCTGGCAATAGAAATTTTGGATTCGTACAATTGCCCCAGAATGTTTTTTGTCAATCTTTTGGATCGTGATCGTGCGAATTTTGATAAGGTACTCGACGATTTAAAAAAAGCCTACACCAATGCCGTGGCCGTTCAATTACCCGTCAATGCCGGAGAAGGCTTTAACAGCATCATCGATTTGCTTACTATGAAAAAAGTCACCTACCAGGATGACGGCAGTGGCAAAACAACCGTTAGTGATATTCCGGGCGAGCTGAAAGAGAAGGCAGAGGCACTACGGATGGAGCTGATCGAAAAAATTGCCGAGAGTGATGATACGATTCTGGAAAAATATTTCGAGGCCGGTGAGCTGTCTGACGAGGATATCGTCATCGGTCTGACGGCGGGAATTGCCAACGGCACCGTGCTTCCGGTGTTGTGCGGCTCGGCGACAAAGAATATCGGCGCCTCGCTTTTGCTGGATTTCATCGCCAATTACGGACCGTCGCCGAAAACACGATCGCCGATTGCCGCAAAAGATGATAAGGGCAACGACATCCAGGTGACTACGGATGTGAAAGGATCCTTCACGGCGCTTGCATTTAAAACTTTTTCCGAGATGCACGTCGGCGAGCTCTCTCTCATCAGGGTCTATTCGGGTTGTTTAAAATCCGGCGACGAAGTCTATAACACCTCTCGCAACGTGAGCGAAAAAATCGGCCAGATTTATTCGCTCAACGGCAAGAACAGGGCCGAAATCGGCGTTCTTTGCGCCGGCGACATCGGGGCGCTGGTCAAGCTAAGAGACACACATACGGGAAACACACTATGCGATAAAAAGAAAAAAATTCTTTTCCAGGGCATTGAATTTCCCGTGCCGGTCGTCGACGTTGCTGTTACGCCAAAGAGTAAAGGTGATGAAGAAAAGATTTCGAACGGCTTCCACACGATTCATGAAATCGACCCAAGTTTTATTGTCAGAAACGATCCCGAATTGCGCCAGACAATCGTTTCCGGCCAGGGCGAGCTGCATCTTAATATCATCATTCAGAGATTAAAAGAACGCTTTGGCGTGGATGTTACGCAAAAGAAGCCACGGATACCGTACCGGGAGACGATTACCGCAAAGGCGGACGAAAAATATCGCCATAAAAAGCAATCCGGTGGTGCGGGACAGTTTGCCGAAGTCTGGATGCGCATCGAACCCCTGGCCCGGGGAGAAGGTTTTGCCTTTGCCAGTGCAGTCGTCGGCGGCGCTATCTCGTCATCATTCATTCCGTCCATTGAAAAGGGCGTCAAGCAGGTTTTGGAAGAGGGCGCCGTGGCCGGATATAGAATCGTGGATGTCAAAGCCATTGTCTATGACGGCAAGGAACATCCGGTGGATTCAAAAGACATCGCTTTCCAGATTGCCGGACGCGAAGTGTTTAAAATGGCTATAAAAAATGCCAGGCCCATTTTGCTGGAGCCGATTTATCAAATTGAGGTAAAATGTCCTGAAGACAATATGGGCGATGTGATGGGCGACCTGTCATCGCGGCGCGGCAGGATTTCGGGAATGGAATCCCAGGGACGGTTCCAGGTCGTGAAAGCACTCATCCCGTTGGCCGAGCTACACAACTATGCAACAACGCTACGCTCGATGACGCAGGGACGAGCGACCTACACGCGCCAACTCTCCCATTACGACCCCGTTCCAAAGGAGCTGGAAGCCAAAATCATTCAGGAATCAAAGCAGGAATCATAATGAAAAAATTGTGGGCGCCATGGAGAATGGACTATATCCTCCAACCCAGGCAAAAGGACTGTATATTTTGCAGCAAGCCAAAAGAGGATCGGGACAGGGAAAATCTCGTCCTGCACCGGGGAGCACACAGCTTTGTCATCATGAATTACTATCCCTACAACAACGGCCACCTGATGATCGTGCCGTACAGACATACTTCGGAGCTGAACGAATTGACAGAAAGTGAGAAACTGGAAGTCATGGATTTGCTGGCAAAGAGCGTGGAAATTCTTAAACAAGCACTAACAGCCGAGGGGGTGAATATCGGGATGAACTTGGGCAAGGTGGCCGGAGCCGGCATCGACGATCATTTGCATTTTCATATCGTCCCCCGCTGGAATGGCGATACCAATTTTATGCCGATAACCGGCCATACGAAGGTGCTGTCACAAGGGCTTTATGAATCGTGGGATGTGCTGAAAGGATATTTTGATCTTGATTGAGCGATTTTGACTTGGAACGTTCACTTGGAGAGCGCCATGTCATTCTGAAAGAATCTTTGTTTTTATGCGCAAATTTACAGAGATTCCTTTTGAATGACACTTGAATCGCTCAATTTGAGTCTAAATAATATCCTGGCGAACCTGTCAGTCCTAAGCTCCCTGCGATCGATTACGGTTACGTTTCTTCCTTTTTGATCCTGTCCCACACCTCATCCATTTCCTCAAGAGTCGCTCCCCTCATCGCTTTGCCCTGTTTTCCAAACTCTTGTTCGACCTGGCGAAACCTGGAATAGAACTTTTCAATGGTCATGCGCAACGCATCCTCGGGATTCACCTTCAGGAAACGAGACAGGTTGACCAGCGAAAATAATAAATCGCCAAATTCTTCTTCGATTTTCTTTTCATCGCTTTTAGTGCAGGCCTCACCCAATTCTTCAAACTCTTCCGCCACTTTGTGCCACACCGGTTCCACGTCCGGCCAATCAAAGCCAACCGTGGAGGCCTTTTTTTGCATGCGAAAAGCCCGCAGCAGAGCCGGCAACTGTTTTGGCACGCCGTCGATGGCGGATTTTTTGCCTTCGTGAGTCAGCTTTAACTGTTCCCAGTGGGTGACCTGCTCCTCCGCGCTGTTTATCTCCGCGTCACCAAACACGTGCGGATGCCGACGGATCAATTTTTCATTGATCTCCTGAATGACATCATGAATATCAAACCGTCCTTCCTCCGAGGCCATTTGTGCGTGAAACACAACCTGCAACAATAAGTCGCCCAGCTCACCGGCCAGCTCATCGTAGCGCTCCTTGTCGATGGTCTCGATAACCTCATAGGCTTCTTCCAGCAAATGCTGCCGCAGGGATTTATGCGATTGCTCCCTGTCCCACGGACAACCGTTCTCGCCGCGCAGGATGCTCATGATCTCCACCAAACGGGAAAACTGCTTATCGATTTTATGCAAATCGCCACTCCGGTTTTTGATTGAAGTGCTTGAACGAAAACTCCTTATCAGCGGTGTCATTGCGAGGAGTGAGGAACGAACGACGAAGCAATCCCCTTACTTTTCAGGAGATTGCTTCGGCAAAACTTGTCCTGAGCTTGTCGAAGGAAACGCCTCGCAATGACAGCAAACTTTCAAATTGAATAGTGGGCGTTCAGATTCTGTACAGTTCCTTTTTCAACCCGGTGATGTTACAGAAATTTATCTTAAAAATCAATTGCTATAAACCGACGCCGTCAAAACCATGATAAAATATTGCGATTCACTACAAGACCTCACTCTTTGGTGGGAAATGCCGGCATCCGCAGGCATGACAGCCCGCCGTGACGTCATTCCTGCGCATGCAGGAATCTCCTTCGGGCCGAACAAAATGCAAAATCCACCCGTAAGTGAGGTTTTGCGATTCACTCTTAAAAAGCCTTGACTCTTGTTAAGAATTTTTCTAATTTCCGCTCGTATTGCTACAGAATGAGCATCCTGAAACGATTTGACAAAATGGATAGGCCCCTGCTAATTAAAGTCATCGTCGTCATGTCGGCTGTGACTTTTTTCTTGTATCAGCGTGCTCAGTTTACCCGTTTTATAAATGCAGTTGTGATTCGCATTACATTCTTTTAAAACGAATTGATTATCTTCTTTTTGATCCCTCTTTAAAAAACGGGCATCTCGGTCTGGCAATTACATCAGTAAAGATGGGTCAGATTATATACGCTAAAAACGAAAATAAAGGATTTATTCCCACCTCTACTGTAAAGCCCTTCACCACTGCAGCAGCACTACTCAAGTTCGAGCCTGATTATTTTCACTCAACACAAGTCATCATGTTTTTAAAAAACCCGACCCCAAGAAAATTTGAATACCAGTATCGGTATTACAAGCCGGAGCAAGATACGGAAAAGAGGGTACACTTCCGCCGGATAAGAAAAAGCACACCGGCACAAAAAGGCTCGGTCATTCGACTGGCTATAATCCTGTTGATTCTGGTATTCATGTTCATGTACCTGCATAAAAAAGGCGGGCCATCGGCGGATGGAATACAAAGAGGCTCTGATAAAATCATTGTCGAGGATGTGATCGTCGTCGACTAGCCTGAATAATTCATCGGCCACAAAGACACGCGCATGACAGATCGAGGCATCAGTAATAACGACATAATCGGTTAGGCATTGAATACTGTGATAAGGCTTATAAAGAATTTCTTTTTTTTGATTTTTGAATTTATCTACAAATGCAAAAAAACTCTTTACAAGCGGTTTGGCGCGTTAAGAATCCGCATAAAACTGATCATCGTCACCGGCTTATTATTTATCGGTCTCACCTCGATTCTGAGTTTTATCTTACTGCAAAACGGGATAAAAATCCTCAGAGCCAATCGGGCCGAAACCTGCAGCATGTCACTCCTGCATACATCAGCCGCGATCAAAGACGATCTCCTCGCCTATTATCGCTATCGCTCCGATGTAAATAATGGTTCTCTTCCGCTCGGCCACATCCGCGAAACCATATTGAATGTGTTTCGCGAAAATATCCGGGGAATCGAGTACGCTGCTGTTGTGGATCGTCAGGGCATCATCATCGCCCATACCCAGGCTGAAAAAAACAACATGAAGATTTCCCCGGCTGACAGCCTCTTCTTTGCCGGCCTGGAAAAAACTTTCCAGCGCGAACGCAAGGATGTCATAGAATATATCCACCCGCTCTTTTCCCGACTGGAATCTTCAACCAACGGAAAGGCATACCTGGGCTCGACCATCCTGGGATTTTCCAAAAAAGAGATTTTGCAGCCCATCCACAGCACCTCCACCACGATTATCAGCGCCACTATCAGTGTGATCATCTTATCGGTCATCATCATCTTTTTCATCGCTCGTCGTATGACCGGGCAAATCGATGTACTTTCGGAAGGCGTCAAAAAAGTGGGACGCGGCAACCTGAACGTCCAAATTCCGATTATGTCCAGCGATGAGCTGGGAGCGCTGGCAAGAGAATTCAACAGCATGATCGTCCACCTGCGCGAAAAGCTGCAAATGCAGAAATTCGTATCCAAGCTGACCGTGCAGATGATCCGCAAGCGTTCTTCTTCAGCCGAATTGCCGCCCGTGGGCGAAAGGCGGCTGGTCACCCTGCTTTTTTCCGATGTGAGAAGCTTTTCCACGCTGACGGAAACACTGAGTCCGGAAGAAATCGTGCGTCTGATCAATATTTATCTCGATCTCCAGGCACGGATTATAGAAGAACACGGCGGCATCGTTGACAAGTTTATGGGCGACCAGATCATGGCCATCTTTTTAGGGGAGACGATGGCCGACGATGCCATCCACGCGGCCGTGTCCATCCAGCGATCCATTCGCGAATTGAATAAAAGAAGAAAAAGAGGGGGAGAAGTCGTGCTGACGCTTGGCTGCGGCATCAACACCGGCAGCGCCGTTATGGGTAATATGGGCTCCAAGAACCGGCTTGACTATACCGTCATCGGCGATGTGGTCAATCTCGCCTCTCGTTTATGTGCCATTGCCAAGCCGGGGCAGATCATTACGCCCATTGACACCATGAGGTCTTTAAATGAGGAATACCCGACAATCAGGCTCAATCCGATCACGGTAAAAGGACGCACTCAGGTCGTCGACGTTTTCGAGGTGGATTACGACCGGGCTATAATTATGTAGATGTGTGGGATTTTGGAGATGTGCGATTGTTAAAACAAACATTCTATGTTTTGCTCTTTGCTTGCTGTTTTGCCGCTACAAGTTTTTCTCAGGAGGCGCTGCTCTCCTTTTCGCCGGGAGCAAAAGCAGTGGGTATGGGCAAATGCGGTGTTGTCGAGGTATACGATCCTTCCGCCGTCTACTGGAATCCGGCGTCGTTAGGGGCTTTACATAATCACATAGCAACCCTATCCATTCAGGAACCATTCAGTCTGAATTACGCCGGCTATGCACATTTTCTCCCTCTTTACGGTTCATTTGCTTTCAGCATAGCCAGGACTTATGATCCCGCCGAAAAAATCGAAATGGGCAGTTTTGGCTACGGCTTCCCGATCGGGCGGCACCTCTCCACGGGCATTTCCCTGAGCGCACTGCAAATAGACCGCGAAGGATGGACCACCGCAGGTGCCGGACTCTTATTCCGGCCGACCTCTGCCAGCCCGGCCCGAAAATCCGGCCTGCTTCACTCGATATTTGCCGACCGTTTTACGTTCGGATTGGCCGTTCAGCATATTCCGATCATCGTGTCGGATTACGAT
Organism: Candidatus Zhuqueibacterota bacterium RBG_16_48_16; assembly: GCA_001771235.1. Taxonomy (GTDB): domain Bacteria; phylum Zhuqueibacterota; class Zhuqueibacteria; order Residuimicrobiales; family Sediminimicrobiaceae; genus Sediminimicrobium. The sequence continues at coordinate 20,870 of METF01000277.1, read as the reverse complement.
CACCAGGCTCGCATCGGCGTGTCCTATTCTTTTTCGAAAATCGGGCCCAGGATTATTTGGGCCAACCATTTCCAACGCGGCAAAGAAACAAGCCATGCCGGAATCGTATTTTCGCCGCACGATAATTTCGACATCATTTCCGGATTGAGAGACTATGACGGGCGCAACATTTCCTTTGGCGCGCAAATCAAGTGGCAAAACATGAACATTGCCCTGGTGTACGATAACGAAACCAAACGAATGGCTTTTACGACATCTTTTCGAATCGGCCTCAAGCCGGAGCTGCTGGCGCAGCAGGAATATGAAAAAGCGGCCAGGCAGTTCCAGCAGCAAGACAAAAGAGAAGCCCTAAAGATAAGCCAAAAAGCATTGGCCTACGATCCGTACAATGCCGATGCAGGTAAAATGATCCAAACTTTGGAGCCGGTCATTGAAAAAGAAAATAAGGAGATTGATTCGCTTCTGGTTTTGGCCAACAGTTATGAAAAGAAAAAATACTATATCAGCGCCGCAGTGCAATATATGAAGGCTTTAAAAATGAATCCCGGCAATAAAAAAGCCAATGTAGCCATTCAAATGATCAGGCCCAAAGTAAACATCCATACGGAGCGCTGGTACCAGTCCGGTGTCAGGTATTTCGAGACGAACGATTATCAGCATGCCAAGGAAATCTTTGAATATATATTGCTGGTGCGACCGGATCACGCCGGCTGCAAAAGCCATTTGGAAAGAATACATGACATCTATATAAAAGAGGCGGAAAAATATTACTATACCGGCCTGGGTTTTTACAGTCAAAGAAACCTGGATCGGGCCGAAGAAGAGTTTAAAAAAGCATTGCAATTCCAGCCCAATTATTCCGATGCGCTCTATTATATAGATAAAATCCGGCAGGACCGGCAGTCAAATAGCCACCAGGTAAGCCAGCTTTTGCAGGAAGCCGAAACCTTTGAACGAACGGGCGCATTACTATCCGCTTTGGTTCGATATCAAAACATCATGAATATCCAGCCGGACAACGCGATTGCAAAAAACAAGACACTCGAATTAAGCAAAAGTATTGACGCCATCGTCAACAGGCAATTCAGCCTGGGAAAAGCGGCTTATGAAAGAGGCGATCTTGCTGCCGCACGAAAAGCATTCAACGCCGTTGCCAGCTTTCAGCCTTCCAATAGCGGGGCAAGACATTACCTGCAGCTCATCGAGCAATCCACCAGCGGCCGCATTAAAAAGCTTTACGACCGTGCCGTCAGGTTTTACGAAAACCAGCAATGGCAGCAATCCCTGGCCGTGGTCGATTCGCTTCTGGCAGTCCATCCGGATCATGGAGATGCAAAATCCCTGCAGGAGCAGATTATCTCGCGCATCGATGCCGGTCAACTGCTGGAAGCAGCCAAGTCAGAGTATTTGACAGGCCAGTACCTGGAGGCTTTGGAAAAATTCAACCAGGTTCTCCTCAAAGATGCCGATAACGCCGATGCCCTGGAGCTGCGCGAACAGTGTCAAAACAGGTTGAATGAACAAGTCGAAGATCATTACACCAGGGGGATTCAATTTTATACGGAGGAAAAATACCGGCAGGCCATTGACGAATGGAATCTTGTCCTGCAAATCAATCCTTACCACAGCGGCGCGTTGGAATACCGGAAACGAGCCGAAGAGCGCATCGAAGCGCTTGGCAAGCTGCCGTAGAGGTATTTGCAAGCCGGAAGCGGCAGGTATACGGGTAACTGTTTACCTAAGTACACCGTTTCGGAAATACGATGATATATTATCTTAGACGGGATCAACAAGATGAACAGGATGTTATTTATCTTGTTCACCCCGTCGGATAGAGTTTCATCCGTCAGTGCCAGCATCAAATTAAGTTATCCAACGGGGTGAATCCTGTCATCCTGTCTAATTTTTTTTAAATTCGTTACTGAATTTACGAAACATTGAACACTAAAGGGGACAGGCATTCTTTGCATAATTCATAGTAAGAAAGAGAATCTCTTTGTGAAATAAAAATGGATTGCTTATCTTTTCGCACGCCAGCCCTGCCGGACGAGCTTCATAGCGCCCGGCGGGAACTATTGCGATTTCACTGTTATTAAATAGACAAATTCTTTGGGAGCTCAAGTCAGACGTTGACGTTTTCTGATCAGGTTATCAGCAAGCTATTAACGGCCCAAAGGGTTGCCGTGCTCACCGGCGCCGGTATTTCGGCCGAGAGCGGCGTTCCCACTTTCAGAGGCAAAGACGGCCTGTGGGGAAGGTTCAAGGCGGAAGAATTGGCAAATCCTGATGCCTTTTTAAGGAATCCACAACTGGTGTGGGAATGGTACGAATTTCGCAGGAAAATCATTCGCAACGTCCGGCCAAACCCGGCGCATTTGACATTGGTTGAAATGGAAAAACATTTTCCACATTTCTCGCTTTGCACCCAAAATGTCGACAATCTCCACTTCAAGGCCGGCAACAGAAACATCTGCGAGCTGCATGGCAATATCCTGAGAAACAAATGTTCCGGCTGTGGCAAAAAATATGGTGACCTGGAGCTTTTGCCCGGTTGTTCTGTCCCCAGGTGCCACTGCGGCGATTTGATCCGTCCCGACGTCGTTTGGTTTGGTGAAATGTTAGCCAAGGAAGCCCTGGAATTGGCGTCCTACGAAGCGGAGCATGCCGATGTTTTACTTTCAATAGGCACCTCAGCGGTCGTCTACCCGGCAGCGATGCTGCCGATTCAAGCCAAAAGGAGCGGCGCGTTCGTCATCGAGATAAACCTGGAAAGAACGGCTATCAGCCACCAGGTCGATGCGAGCCTCCAGGGAAAATCGGGAGAGATATTACCCGCTTTATGGAGCGCCGTCCTGGCGAAAAAAGAAGCAAGAGTTTAAAAGATGAAAAAGGTCTATAAAAAAATCCTGGTCGTTTTACTTGTTGCTTTTTGGTTACCGGGGTGCGCTTATTTCAACACTTATTATAATGCCAAAAAGTTCTTTAACGAAGCCAGCAAACAGCGAAAAGAGCGCTTAAAAACGCAGGTTGTAGAGCTATCCCCCGAAGAGCGGGAACAACTAAAAAAACAGGGTCTGCCTTCGACCGTGGAGACCAGCAAACCCTCCACCCAGGAAATGCAAAGCTACCAAAAAGCTATCGAAAAGGCCTCCAAAGTTCTGGAATTCTATCCGGGCAGCAAGCTTGTAGACGACGCCTTGTTGCTTTTGGGCGAGTGCTTTTTTTATCGCCAGGAATACAGCAAGGCCGAACGGAAATTTCAGGAAATCATCCAACTGTATCCCGACAGTAAATTTGTGCCCAAGGCCAGGCTGTTGATGGCCAAAACCCAGCTAGGCCTGGAAAATTTCGACAGGGCCGAAGAACAGTTCCGCGAGATCGCCAGCGATGATGACATCGACAAGGACCTTAGGGAAGAGGCGGCTTATGAGCTTGGCAGTCTCTATTACGAAAAGGGCGCTTATGATCTTGCCGCAAATGAATACCGCAAAACGGCAAAGGACTCGGACGATAAGCTCATCAAGGCGATGTCGCTTTATCGTCTGGCCGAGTGTTTGATACGCCTCCAAGAATATAGCGAGGCGCCGGAGATTCTTGCTGATGCCGTTAAACAAAGTCCGAATGAAGATTTCAAATCCCAGGCGACTTTCAAGCTGGGAGAATCCTACCAACTGCTTCAGGATTACGATAAAGCCGTCAAAACATTCTCCGACCTGCTTTCTAAAGAATACGATACCAAGAGAATACCTCGCATCAAGCTGCAATTGGCCGAGAACCTGAGACATAAGGGTGAGCTCGATGAAGCATTGAGATGGTACACGAATATTATCGAAGAACATAAAAAAACGGATGCTTCGGCCAGGAGTTATTTTGCGCTGGGAGAGATCGAGCAGTATCTGAACAAAAACTATAAAAAAGCGAAAGAGAATTACGATCTGGTCCGGGGCGAGTTTGCCAATTCCTTGGTTGCCCCGGAAGCCAGGCTGCGAGCGGACAACATCCAGAGCCTGCTTGATTTGCGAAACACAATTGCCACCCTGGAGGGTCGCAGCGTTCAAGCCGATTCGCTGGCACAAGTCGACGCCAACAGCGACGGCGATCAAAAAGAGGGTGCTAAGGACGATGCGCCCATCGATTTAAGCATGGACGGATTGTGGGTGAATTATACCGGAAGGAACCGGCCGCCGCCAAAATCCCTGGCGTTTCTTCCTGCCGCTGACCTGGAATATGCTGCGCTGGCGCAAGAGAGCGGCGCAACCGCTCAGCCAGGCGATTCGCTTCTGCTCGCAAGCGGCAAACTAGCCTCTGCCCCCCGCGACAGTGCCGCGTTGGCGCAGCGAGAAGAAGAAATGAAAAAGCAAAAGGGGCTACAACTGCTGCAAAAAAAACTGGCGCTGGCAGAGCTGCTTCTTTTCAGTTTTAACATGCCGGATTCTTCAATCGATCTTTATCAACAAGTGGCGGAAAGCGAGCTTGACAGCGCACTTTGCGCAAAAGCCCTGTATTCCCAGGGCTATATTTACAAAACATTTTTTAAACAGGATCAAGTCGCTGACTCGCTTTACAGAGCCGTTTTGGAAAAATACCCCGATACGCCGCAAGCCGAAGGCGCCCGAAAAGTCATGGATCTGCCCCTGGCAAAAGCAACAGCCGACACAGCGGCTTTGCTCTACGATGAAGCCGAAAGAACATATCTCCACGATAAAGATTACCGTCGGGCCATAGACATCTATAAAGCGGTGGCGGAAAGGTATCCCGATTCGGAATTTGCGGTAAAAGCAACATTTGCCATCGGCTGGATCTATGAAAATGATATATTCGACTATGAGCTGGCGGCATCGAATTATCAATCCATACTGGAAGATTATCCCAATTCTCCTTATGCAAAAATAATCAAGCCGAAATTTCTGGCGCTGGACAGGGCCAAAAAAGAAGAGCAGGCACGCCAAAAGACCAAAGCCGATTCGATTCAAAAGGCCAGTCCACCAGACGCGGATTCCTCAGCCACAGTGACGGCCGACAGCACACCGCAGCAGCAATTGCCGGACTCTTTGGCATCAGCGCCGGGCGAGACAGAAGAAGGCCAGCCTGCCAGGAATTCTGCAAGATCGATCCAAGAGCCGACAGTTCAAACAGACGAACACCAGGGCAAATCGCCGCAGATGAAAATACCGAATCCTGATGCGCCCCGGGATTCAACGGGCGCCGATACGGAAAAGGCCGACGAAAGCGACGAAAAACAATCCCTGCAACAAAATGACAAGCCCGGTGACAAAGCTCGAGACTCGGATATATTTTGACTCGCCGGGTGATGAAATTTTATGTTGATCTTTTCCTTCAGTTGGCTAAATTGCACACAATTCGTCCTCAAATGATGCTGGAATGTAACCATTTTGCCACAAAGTCACAAAGCCGCTAAGGAACACAAAGAATTTATTTTGACAAATCTTTATGAGTGTAGATTATAATCTTCAATGCAACGCAATTTTATGTTCGAGAGTTATCTTTGTGAATCTTTGTGTGTTGGAGACTTTGTGGCAGAAACCTGAATAGTCATCCCGAAATTTAAGATAGCAAACCGAGAAAGGAGAAGTGCTTGCCGGGCGCAACGAACGATTTTCTAGTCAAAATTGAGCAAATAAATCTAGTCGCCCAAAACACGTTTCGAATCAGCCTCAAACAATCCGGCATTTCCCGGTATGTTCATGCGGGTCAATTTGTAAATATAAAAATCCCTTCCAATGAAATTCTATGGCGCCGGCCATTCAGCGTTCATAAAATAAATTCCGTTCAAAATACTTTTGACATATTATTCAACGCCATTGGCAGGGGTACGGCAGCCCTCTCCAAAATGGAGGTCGGCCAACAGCTTAGAGTTCTTGGTCCCCTTGGGAAGGCATTTGTTTACCCGGAAAATACGGAAGAAATCATCATCGTTGCCGGCGGCCTGGGCATAGCACCGTTTCTTCTTTTATTACAGGACATGGCGGATATGGACATCCCGAAACATTTATTCTACGGCGTTAAAACAGGCTCACTGGCGTGTTGTGTCGAGGAGATTCACCAGCTCGGCGCACATCTCCACCTGGTGACCGAAGACGGCAGCGAGGGGCAAAAGGGCCTGGTCACCGAGTTTTTTGAGAAATACCTTCTTTCACTTCCCGTGAGGGACAAGCGAATGGTTTACGCCTGCGGGCCGCACCCGATGTTAGTTAAAGCTCAGGAACTGGTCAAACGCTTTGGCTTGAAAGGGCAGGTATCGGTCGAAAATATGATGGCCTGCGGGTTTGGCGCGTGCGTGGGCTGCCCGGTGAAAATGGCGCGGCCGACCGAGAGCAAATTCTATTACCTTGCTTGTACGGATGGTCCCGTGTTCGATCTGGATGAGGTCATTTTAGATGATTGATGCCCGGGTTCACATAGGCCAGGTGTGCTTCGATAATCCTGTGATGGTTGCCAGCGGCACCTTTGGCTATGCTGCTGAATTCGAAGGACTGGTCGATATCAACGCGATTGGCGCCATTGTGACCAAGACGGTCACGCTGGAGCCGCGTCCCGGTAACCCGCCGCCGAGAATCGTCGAAACGCCCTCGGGGATGATAAATTCCATCGGCCTGCCAAACGTCGGCGTCGAACAATTCATCACGGAAAAGATGCCGTTCCTGTCCACCCTGACCACCAGGATAATTGTCAATGTGGCTGGCAAAGTGAACGAAGAGTTTGCCCAAATCGTCGCCCGCCTGGATGAGGTGCCCGGCATCGACGGCTATGAATTGAATTATTCCTGCCCGAACGTCAAAGAAGGTGGGCTGTCGTTCAGTGCCGATCCGGCCATTGCCGAAAAGGTAACGAAACTTGTGCGCCAGAAAACCAAGCGGCTCGTCATCGCCAAGCTCACGCCCAACGTCACCTCCATCGGCGAAATCGGCCAGGCCGTGCAAAACGGTGGCGCCGATGCCATCTCCGCCATAAACACGCTTGTCGGCATGGCCGTAGATATCAACAGCCGCAAGCCCAAAATCGCCACCATCACCGGCGGCCTGTCCGGACCCGCAATCAAGCCGGTGGCGCTGGCAAAAGTCTTTGAGCTGGTTCAGTGCGTCAACATTCCGGTGATCGCCATTGGCGGAATCATGAGCTGGCAGGATGCGCTGGAATTCCTCATCGTCGGCGCCAGGGCCATACAGGTGGGCACAGCGAACTTTATGGATCCGGGCGCAGCCACGAAAACCCTGGACGGACTCTTGTCCTATTGTCGTGAAAACGGCATCAGCCGGATCGTTGATGTGATCGGCACATTAAAAACCTAACCTGGACAAGCCAGAAGCGAAAAGTTGAATGACGATTTATGCAGTGTAACTCTGACAGGGTTTGGAACCCTGTCAGAGTTACAAGCTCGGATTCAACGGATGAAACGGATATAGAAATTCCCTCTAAGAAATGCCGTTACGGCGGGAACGATGACATAAATACAGAGATTCTCAAGAGAATGACAGTCACATGAAAAAACTTTTCAGTATACTGATTTGCTCACTTTTCATTTCCTGTATGGCCCAACAGCAATTTGCTGCCCGGGAGACGAGTGAAAATAGTTCATCCGACCAGGCCGAGGTGAAGGAAGCCGTTATCAGCCAGGAGACCGGAGAGCCGCAGAAAACGAAATTTACGGAAAAAGGAATGGCATCCTTTACGGCTGATGAGCAGCACGGCCAATTGACGGCCAGCGGTGAACGGTACAACATGCGCGAGCTGGTCGCCGCCCACCCTTTATTGCCTTTCGGAACGATTGTCAAAGTGACCAATCTCGAAAACGGCAAGAGCGTCCAGGTCAGGATCAACGACCGCGGTCCGTTTGTCAAAAGCCGGATCATCGATCTCTCTTTTGCAGCAGCCAAACAGTTGGGATTTGTCGAAAAGGGTACGGTCCAGGTACAAATCGAAGTTGTGGATTTTCCAAAATAGTGACTGAGGGAAAAGCCTTTTTGCGCTATGTCATCGCGAGCAGTGAGGAACGAACGACGAAGCAATCACCTCGCGTCTCAGGAGATTGCTTCGGCAAAACTTGTCCTGAGCTTGTCGAAGGAAACGCCTCGCAATGACAGTAAAATTTCAAATTGTGTCG
>METF01000277.1:0-12470 GCA_001771235.1 Candidatus Zhuqueibacterota bacterium RBG_16_48_16 | reverse complement strand
CCGTCGTCCCGATTCTCATCCTTTCACTCCTGGCAATTTTGTTTGTCGAGCTTTATAAAAAGCATGGCTCACCCCTGCTCAATTCGGCCACGACTTTTTTGGGGTTGCTGATCTTCCCTTTGATGTTCGGCAGTTTCATTCTGATCCGCGAGCTTCCGGCCCGTTACGGATTGGCGTACGTACAGGCAGGACGCTGGATCGTGATGATCATACTGGCCACATGGGTGTGCGACACGGCAGCCTACGTGGCCGGCTCTTATCTCGGCAAACACAAGCTCATGCCGCGCATCAGCCCGAACAAGTCGGTCGAAGGCGCTGTTGCCGGTTTTGTCTTCGCCATCCTGGCGGCATACGCTTGCCATCGGTGGTTTATCATCGGGCTCTATTTACGCGATTCTTTGATCATCGGCGGCATCGTCGGCAGCTTTGGACAGTACGGCGACCTTTTTGAATCGATGTTCAAAAGAGATGCCGGTGTCAAGGATACCTCCACGATCATCCCCGGGCACGGCGGGGTCATGGACAGATTTGACAGCCTGACCATAACTGCGCCGGTTGTTTATTTATATTTAAGGCAGTTTGTTTTTTAGATCCGGCTATTCGAAAACCAGCTTGCCGTTGTCCAAAATTTTTTTTCCGTCAATAACCACTGACGCATCATAGACAACCCCGTCTACATGGATGGGTACGCGATTAATACCGCCAAACGATACATTATTGCCAAGGCCGATATGTATCGTCCCCAAAACCTTTTCGTCTTCCAGTGAATAGCCGGAGATTTTTGCCACGCTGTTGGTGCCGATGCCAAACTCCGCAACCAACCGGCTTTCCGGGCCAAACCTGGCAAGCTGCCTTGTGAACCGCTGTGCTGCAATCCCGCCGCAGATTCGCGTGGCTTTGCCTTTTTTGATGGTCATCACCAGCTTCTCTTTATCTTCCGGGTGCACTCCCAGGCCACTGTCGACCACTAAAATGCCTTCGGTTTTGCCTTCTTCGGGCGACACGCATGCCTCGCCTGCGGGCAGGTTTGAGAATTTTCCCCTTTCATGAACGAGTCCCGTATCGGAATATCCCCTTCGTTTGGCAATGGGAATCACCAGCTTTGTTCCGTTGGCGCTCCATGCGCGAATTTCTTTGGCCATCGTCAGTATATCTCTTAATTTTCTGCTCAGATGCGTCAGGGATTGAAAATCGGTTTTGGCAATCCGTTCAAAAGTATCCCTGGTAATATTCGGCATGCTGACCACTCGTGCGCCGGTTTTACAGGCGCGGCGCCGGGCATCCGTGTGAGAAAGAGAGCTGGAAGTAATGGCGATGATGATGTCCATATTTCGCATCATCGAGCCGACCGAATCATCCAGGCCGTCATAAACATATTGCGGCGGCAACTGAAGTACATGGGCGAATTTCGTTTTGTTATGGGCGGATTTGAACAAAATCGACGCCAAATCGAGCAGCACCTCATCGGTGATGATCAGCAGTTTTTCATCTTTTTTTACCTGTAAACACTGATGAATAACCGTGTGCGCTGCTTTGTCGAGCTTCGTCATACACCTTCACCTGGAAGGCCTTTAGTGGTTTTTCGAGTAACTAAGCTAATGTTGAATGAATTGCCACAAGGGCGCGAGGGATTGAGATGGAATGAGGGAATGATGGAATATTGAAATTTATAATAGCAGTCCAATCATCACATAATTCCATCATTCCAATATTCCATTACGTCAAGCCATCATAAAACCCAATTCTTACGTCCTTTTGCCTGGTAGCTGAGTCGTTACCTTGCCGATTCCAAAACAATGAACTTGCGGCGGGCCAGGAGATTGACAAACAGTCCCAGTCTTTCATAGACCGGCTCCACCCGCTCGCCAAATCGTTCTTTGAGATTGCCGGCAATTTGCATCACAGTCGTGCGATCGTCGATTTGCTGCCAGACACAACTGCCGAATTCATCCAGTTTAATTTTAAAATTGCGTTCTTGTAAACGCGGCAACAGGTGCTTGACCAGTTTCCTGTTGGTGAGCCTGGGAACGAGCAGCGTAACCAGGCCCTGCTCGTTTCGCTCCCATGTCACCATACGCCGGGGCTTCATGGTAAGAATATTTGGCGGACTTTCCACAGTCCTTTTCTTTTGCTTAGCGGCCATACTGTCAGTCAGAATAAAGACTATTCTTTTTGAAAGTTTGCTGTCATTGCGAGGCGTTTTTTGCCGAAGCAATCTCCTGAAAAGTATGAGGATTGCTTCGTCGTTCGTTCCTCACTCCTCGTAATGACGCCGTCGATGAGGAGTTTTCGTTCAAGCACCATCTATCCGGTCTTTAAACTTTTTAGCGGAATACGGATCAAAATATAACCCAAGATCAGAAACACGAGAATTCCAAGCCACCAGAATCCGTCAAACGATTCCGCAATGCCCAATAGTTTTTTCAAGTCTATGTGACTGACCACCAACGCAGCCAGTAGAATTCCGGTGAGCGCCTCGCCGGCGACCAGGCCGGAGGCCAACAACAATCCGGTGTTTTCGAGCTGCTCCTTATCTTTTTCGGTCTTGATCCGCTTCTCTGCCATTTTATCAACGATGAATTTAAAAAGCCCGCCTACAAAGATGGCAAAGGTGGTATTAAAAGGAAGGTACATACCCACGGCAATGAGCATGGGCGATGGCGAGCCTATGAGAATGAGCGCAATGGAAAAAAACATTCCGGAAATAACCAGCGGCCAGGCCATCTCTCCTCCAACGATTCCTTTGCTCATCATGGCCATAAGACCGGCTTGTGGCGCGGGCAAAACGTCACTGCCGATGCCATTGGCGCGATGCAAAAGCATGATGGGCAAAATGAGCACGAGCGAGGCCGCGACAACTCCCAAAATGACGCCAAGCTGCATGCGCCAGGGTGTACCGCCCAATAAATATCCCACTTTAAGATCCTGAATCATATCGCCAGCTACCCCGGCAACGCAACAGACCACGGAAGCAACTGCGAGTACAGCGGCAACACCCGGATCGCCCTTCATGCCCACCAAAACCATCAGCACCGCAGCAATCAATAAGGTGGATAGCGTAAGTCCCGAAATCGGATTTGAAGAGCTGCCGATAATGCCGACAAGATAGCCAGCCACCGCAGCGAATACAAATCCGGCGACGCCCATGACCAGCGCCGCGAGTAAGGCAGAGCCCCAATTATGGCTGAAGGTCTGGTAAAGAATGACCATGCAAAAAATTAAAACGCCGATGGAAATGAGCACGGTGCCGAAAGGTATGTCTTTATCGACTCTCGACCTGCTTTCTTTGCCGCTGCCAGCCTTTTTAATATCCTGCATGCCCCTGGCGATGCCATTTATCAAATTTTTGCGCATTTTAAAAAGCGTATAAAACGCGCCCACCAGCATGCCGCCGACGGCAACAGGCTTTACAGTAGAGCTATAGGCTGCCTTGGCAACGTCTATCCAGCCATGATCGGGCGCAAAGGGTGAGATTTGATCTCCCATTAATAAAAGAACAAGGGGCATGAGAAATGTCCAACCGAATACACCACCGGAAAAGGTAATAAAGGCCAGCTTATGGCCGATGATGTAACCGACGCCGACAAAAGCCGGCGAAGATGCCGGGCTTTGCAGCAGCATGCCTCCTCTGTAAGCGAACTCTGATTTGATCTTGTCGCCAAATCTATTTACCGTCTCCAAAAGAATGCCATCACTGTTCAACAGCCGCATCTTTGAAGCACCAAATTGAACGAAACCGGAAACCGAATCCTTTATAAGACGTAATCCATTTTCGTTTTTGAATAATTCGAGAAATGCCGCAAGTCCTAATGCTGCAAATACATTCTTGGCTCCCGACTGTCCACCTTGCCCGGCCTTGACAATTTCGGCGCATGCTTTGCTCTCGGGGAATGGCAGCGTCTCATCTTCAACCATGGTTTTTCTGAGCACAACGATGAACAAAGTTCCCAAGACTCCACCAACGAGCATGAGCAAAGTGCTTTTTATATAATCAAAATCGTCCCACACCCCGGACAGCACAAAAGCGGGGATGGTAAAAATGGCCCCGGCAGCAAGCGCCTCGCCAACTGCTCCGGTCGTTCTGGCGATATTTTCTTCGAGAATATTGCCTTTGAAGAGGCGCAGCACAGCCATCGCTATGACGGCAGCCGGAAAGGTCGCCGCCACCGTCATACCCGCTTTCAAACCCAGGTAGACATTGGCAGCGCCAAGTATAATGGCGAGGAACAAGCCGATGAGAACCGCTTTAAAGGTGAATTCCTTCATGGATGTTTGAGCCGGAACATAAGGGGTAAATTTACCCGATGTGGAATTGGATTTTGGTTCTTGCATTTATGTTACCTCCTCCATCGACAGTCAAGTCGTGAGCCAGGGAAACAGTGTTATTTAAAGGGGAAGCAATTAAGAGACATAAGAGGAATGTCGCAATAGGTCATGTTGTTCAAGTCGATTGGCCCGATCCGTAAAGTGCACCGATTAATCAGGCCTCCTCACGCCCATTGGCGGAAAGTGGTCAATTTTAACAATATTGTCGGCAAAGAGCAAGAAAAAAATATAGGGATGGGTACGAAAGCATAAACTGCCTGTATTTCGCAGTTGCGGGAACAGCTCATAACCCCGTACTTTTTATTGATTATTCCCGCTGAATTATTTATATTCCCCGAAGCTTGCGAGAGAAATATGGCATTTTTCAACGACATCAGTCTCGGTCTTTATTACCCAAAGAATTCGTTCCTTCACAACCTGGATCCAAGGACAAAGCTCATTGCCGTTTTCCTGCTCATGACGGCCTTCTTGTTATCCTATAAGCCGTTATTGCTTCTGAGCTATGTCGTCTTATCAGCGTTTATTATTGTATTATCAAAACTCCCCCTCTCTCTTGTTTTTCGAAACCTGCGCCCTTTCGTATGGATTTTTTTACTGACATTTGTGGTTCATCTTTTTTGGACTCCAGGGCGTGTTATTGGGTCTCTTCCTTTTTTCGGAATCGATCTGACGGTAGAAGGACTGTTGATGGGCCTGGTTTTTTCGCTTCGGCTGGTGCTGTTGATCATCATTGCTGCCGTCCTGACATTGACAACCTCGCCCATTGAATTGACGGATGCTCTTGAGAAACTGTTTTCTCCTTTAAGCAAGCTCAAAGTACCAACCCATGAAATCGTGATGATGTTGACGCTGTCCTTGCGATTTATCCCGACGTTGCTGGAAGAAGCGCAACGCTTGAAAAATGCCCAGATATCGCGTGGCGCCTCTTTTGAAGGAAACATTGTGAAAAAAATGAAAAATGTCATTCCGTTGATTTTACCTTTGTTTATCTCCGCATTCCGTCGTGCGGACGATTTGGCTTTGGCCATGGACTCGCGATGTTATGCCGGAGGAAAGAACAGAACGACGTTCAAGCAGCTCTCTTTTGGCTCCCACGATTACCTGGCGATGACGTTTTGCTTAGGCTTGCTTTGTACGACTGTCTGGCTGGGACGATAAGAGGACAAGCGATCAAACCCGTATGCGCAACATCAAATTGGTTCTTGAATACGATGGATCGGATTTTTTCGGGTGGCAGCGCCAGCCCCTGTTGCGGACAGTCCAGGGCGAAGTTGAAAAGGCCTTTCAATCACTCACTCAAAAGGAAGTGAAAATTACCGCCGCCGGCAGAACGGATACCGGCGTTCATGCCCTGGGCCAGGCGGCCAATTTCCAAACGGAAAGCGCACTCCCTGTGGCAACTTTTTATAAAGGTGGAAATGCCCTTCTTCCGGATGACATCAGGATACTGTCCGTAGAAGAGGTGGCTGAAAGTTTTAACGCCCGATTCAGCGCAATCGCCCGGCATTATAAATATGTGATGTGCACAAAACCCACGGCGATACATCGCAAATTCTGCTGGCACATCAAAGAGACGATAGACGTATCGCGCATGCAGCAGGCGTGTCCGTTTCTCATTGGTGAAAAGGATTTTACTTCCTTTTGCCAGGCAGGGGCTGAGCTTGATAATTTTCTCTGTGACGTCAGGTACGCTCGATTTGCGCAAACAGGCGAGCAGATCGTCTTTGAGGTCGGAGCGAATCGCTTCCTGCACAACATGGTGCGCATCCTCAGCGGAACGCTGTTAAGAATCGGCCAGGGAAAACGACAGCCGCAAGAGTTAAAAGACATCCTGGATGCGAAGGACAGAAGGATCGCCGGGCGCACGGCTCCCGCTCGTGGCTTGTTTTTGGTCAGGGTCGATTATTGATCCGTTCAATCCGCTTCATCAGTGTTCTAATAAAATTTTTGCTCAAAAAACATACGGAGATTGCGATGAAATTTTTTATCGATTCGGCGAACATCGAGGTGATCAAGGAGGCGGCGGCGTTGGGCCTTGCGGACGGCGTCACCACAAATCCAACGCTCATGGCCATGGAAGCCGGAGATCCCAAAGAAATATACAAACAGATTTGCGAGCTGGTCGAAGGGCCGGTCTGCGTGGAAGCCGTGAGCCTGAGCCAAAACGACATCATCAAAGAATCGAAAGAGCTGGCAAAAATTGCCAAGAATATTGTCATCAAGATTCCGGTGACCAAAGAGGGCTTAAAGGCTGTAAAGCAACTAGAGGCTGAGGGTATTCGTACAAACGTAACTCTCATTTTCAGCCCCATGCAGGCATTGCTCGCCGCCAAGGCCGGCGCTTCATTCGTCTGCCCGTTTGTCGGCCGGCTGGATGATGCCAGCCACGACGGCATGGAGCTGATCGAGCAGATATTACAGATCTATGACAACTATGGCTACACAACAGAGGTGATTGTGGCGAGCATCCGCAGCGTTCTGCACGTCAGAGATGCCGCACTGATGGGAGCGCATGTTGCGACCATCCCGTTCAAAGTCGTCGAACAACTGGTAAAGCATCCGCTCACCGATGCCGGTATCAGCGCCTTTTTAAAGGATTGGGAAAAAGTCAGGAACCAGGCAAAGCCGTAATACATCGCAACTATTTCATGCCTGGACGAAGCATTTTCCCTTTGCTTTTCAGGAGATTGCCTCGGCAAAAGACGCCTCGCAATGACAGTAAAATTAAGTAAGAGGTTTCGTAAAGCTATCCATAACAATCGAACCCGATAATGGATCATCTCCAAAATGAATGATAATCATAAAAGCCGTTTTTCCAAAAACAAGTCAATATTGCCCTATTTTTTCATTTCACTGGCATTTCTTGTCATTTCCATGTTGTTGATTTTGAATGTCACTAGATCGCTGGGTGTTGCGAAAAAAAGCTACGACACAACCATCTCTTTGACAAGTCAGCAAATCGAGCCGCAGGACCAGATCAGCAACTCTCGCCATAATGCCATTACGCGCGCCGTGGCCATGGCCAGTCCCACGGTGGTCGGCATCAATGTCACCAGCGTCAAAACCTACTACCGTCGCAGCCCTGTTTTCAACGATCCTTTTTTCCGCCAGTTTTTCGGAGACGAGGCATTTCAAAAAAAGGTGCAAAGCCTGGGATCCGGGTTTATCGTTTCCGCGGACGGTTACATTATCACCAATCAACACGTTGTTGAAAATGCCCTGGAAATCATCGTCACCCGCGAAGGCGGGCGCCAGTACGTGGCGGAAAAAATCGGCGAAGACGTCACCAGCGACGTGGCCCTGCTTAAAATCGACGGCAACGGTTTGCCTTATGCCCGCCTGGGCAATTCCGACGATGTGATTATCGGTGAGTGGGTCATCGCCCTGGGCAACCCCTTCGGGCTTTTCGACATCTCTACCAAGCCGACCGTCACCGTGGGCGTCATCAGCGCCGTGGATCAGGATTTCGGCCGGCGGGTGGATCGCATTTTTGAGGATATGATACAGACCGATGCCGCCATTAACGGGGGCAACAGCGGCGGGCCGTTGGTCAACGGACTGGGCGAAGTGATCGGCATGAACGCATGGATCATTTCCGGCAGCGAGACCATGTCGGCAAGCATAGGGCTTGGCTTTGCCATTCCGATAAACAGGGTCAGGCGAATATTTAAGGATTTGATGAATTACGGGCGCGTGGATCGGAGCTTTTGGACCGGCATTCACTATGATGTGGTCACGCCCAACATTGCACGGTACCTCGGGTTAAAAACCACTCGTGGCGCTATTGTCTCGGAAACTGACAAAAACAGCCCGGCTGAAAAAGCGGGCATGGAAGTCGGCGATGTCATCGTTGCTATCAATGGCCGCGACATCAACAATTTCAATGACATCACCACGATCATCGACAATCTGGACTTGAAAGCCGGTGATGTTTTGGAATTTCGCATATATCGACCCAGGAGATTTTTGAATATTCGAGTGAAATTGGCGCCTTTGCAGGATAAATATAATGGAAAGGGCTAGCAATGATCCCTCGTTACACGCGCCCGGAAATGGGGCGTATCTGGTCCGATCAAAACAAATTCGAGACCTGGCTCAAAGTTGAAATTGCGGTGTGTGAGGCGCAGTCGCAATTGGGCCGCGTTCCGCGAAAGGCCGTCGAAAATATCAAAGCCAAAGCGAATTTCAACGTACCGCGCATTTTAGAAATCGAGGAAGAAGTAAAACATGATGTCATCGCGTTCCTGACCAACGTTGCCGAATATGTCGGAGAAGATGCGCGATTCATTCACCTGGGAATGACCTCCTCCGATCTGTTGGACACCGCCCTGGCGCTGCAGATGAAAGAAGCGGGCGAGATCGTTCGCGGCGATTTACAGAAATTACGAGAGGTGCTGAAGGCACAAGCCTTAAAGCACAAACGCACCGTTTGCATTGGCCGGAGTCACGGTATTCACGCAGAGCCGACCGCTTTCGGACTCAAGTTTGCCCTTTGGTACGACGAGATGGGAAGAAATGACGGCAGACTGAATCGAGCCATCGAGGCCATCTCGATTGGCAAAGTCTCCGGCGCCGTGGGCAATTACGCTTTTATCGATCCCCGGACAGAAATTATTGCCTGCGAGCTTCTCGGCCTTCAACCGGCGCCCATTTCGACCCAGGTCATTCAGCGCGACGTCCACGCCGAATTCATGCTCGCACTGGCGTTGATCGGCTGCACGGTGGAAAAAATCGCCGTGGAGATTCGCCATTTGCAGCGCACCGAAGTCATGGAAGCCGAAGAACCTTTTTCCAAAGGGCAAAAAGGCTCTTCATCCATGCCGCACAAGCGCAACCCGATCGGCAGCGAGAACGTCACCGGCCTCGCCCGGCTGTTGCGATCCAATGCGCTGGCGGCCATGGAAGACATCGCCTTATGGCATGAGCGCGACATCAGCCACTCATCGGTGGAACGGATCGCCCTGCCCGATAGTTGCATCATGGCCGATTTCATACTCAACCGCATCTGCGGCATTCTAAAAAACCTGGTCGTCTATCCGCAGCGCATGCTGAGTAACATCTCGGCGACGCACGGACTGATCTTTTCCCAGCCTTTGTTATTGGCCCTTGCGGAAAAAGGCATGTCCCGGGAGGATGCCTATAAAATCGTACAGGAAATTGCCCTGTCGTGCTGGCAAAATAAAATCGATTTTCAAAAAGTGGTCGCCGCGGATGAACGGGTGGCAGAAAAGCTTTCGCAGGAGGAGATACGGTCTTGTTTTGACACGACACACGGCTTGAAACACGTCGATCATATTTACAGACAGGTTGGCATCGAATAACAGAATGTCATTTTGCAGGAAAAAACTTTGCGAATAATTTGACTTATCCAATGTTCTAAGTATAGATTGTGATCCATCTTAATTTTCCGTTAAGAAAGGAGAATGGGCTTGAAGAAGACAAAAATACATGAGGGAAACTCGAAGAAACTTTATGAAAGCGAAAAGGAAAACGAGCTCATCCAGGAATTCAAAGACGATGTGATCGCCGGGGCCGGAGAGAAGGCAGTAAAGATCAAAGGAAAGGGGATCATCAACAATCAGATATCAGCCCATTTATTCAAATTTTTGGACAGCTATAACATTCCCTCTCATTTCATCGACCAGCCCTCGAGCCGGGAAATGGTGGTGAAAAAGTTGAAAATGATACCCATTGAAGTCATTATTCGCAATGTGGCTTCCGGGGAGATGGCCAAAAAATTCGGCATCGAAGAAGGCAAGGAGCTTGAATGCCCGATCATCGAGTATTATCTCAAGGATGAGGAGCGCCAGGATCCCATGATCAATGAGGACCATATCGTCGCTTTTGGCCATGCAACCACCGAAGAACTCAAAGAGATCCATCGCTTATCGTCCAAGGCAAACGCCATCCTGAAAGATTTTTTCAGACGAAGGGATTTAAAGCTGATCGACTTTACTTTGGAATTCGGGCGTTACGATCGCCGCATTTATGTGGGCGATGAGATCAGTCCGGAAACCTGCCGATTCGTCGATCTGCAGACGGGGAAAAAAATCGACCGATATATTTTGAGCAAAGATGTAAAAGCTGCAGAAGAAATATATACCGAAATAAAAGAGCGGATCCTTGGCGGGTTGATGTGAACATAACCAAGCAGAATGGTCGGACAAAGAGAGCATCCATTGAGTAAAGAAGGTTTTGCCGCAACAACATTCCTGTTTATTTTTGCACTGCTGGTCGGCCTCAGCGGGCTATATTTCCACAACACCGCGATGTATATCCTTGCGGGCATTACAACGATCTTGTTGATATTTTCCCTCTATTTTTTTCGCGACCCAAAACGCACGCCTCCAGGCGACCGGCACGCCATTGTCGCACCGGCTGATGGCAAAATCATTGAGATAACCCGGCAAAACGAGCCGGAATATATTGGCGGAGATGCCTGGAAAATATCCATCTTTTTATCCATTTTCGATGTTCACGTAAATTACATCCCGCTGGCCGGCCTGGTGGACTACCTGCGTTACAACAAGGGAAAATTCCATGCGGCCTTTAAAGATAAAGCCTCTTCATTAAACGAACATACATTCATCGGCATCCGTTCGGAATACGGTAAATATGCTTTCAAACAGATTGCCGGCGTACTGGCGAGGAGGATCGTTTGTGACATCCGCCAGGATCATTCGGTTCGGACAGGACAAAAATTCGGGATGATCAAGTTTGGCTCACGCGTCGATCTGTTTTTACCCGGCTGGGCGACGATCCTGGTAAAAGAAGGGGATCGGCTCCGCGCCGGCGAATCCATAATAGGAAAAGCCAATGCAAAATAAACGAATCATTGCCGTGCCCACGCTATTCACCTCTTTTAATCTTTTCTGCGGATTCCTCGCCGTTTTATTGACCTCTGCCGGCCATTTCACCAACGCCGCCTGGCTCATTTTTATAGCCGGCGTTTTTGATGCGCTCGACGGCAGGATCGCCAGGGCGGTCGGCTATAGCAGCGAATTCGGCTTGCAGATGGATTCGCTCAGCGATGTGGTTTCGGCAGGACTGGCGCCGGCGTTTCTCATGTATGAATTTTATTTAAAAAATCTCGGACACGTCGGCACCATACTCGCCTTTTCACCGCTTCTCTTCGGAGCGCTGCGGCTGGCACGATTTAACGTTACCACCTCAAAAACCGGCAAAGCACAGGACTATACCGGAATGCCCGCGCCCATGGCGGCAACCGCTCTAGGCAGCAGCGTCATTTTCTTTTCCGTCACGCAATGGGCATTCATCCAGAGAATGAGCGTCATCCTCGTTCCGGCCGTAAGCCTGTTGATGATCAGCAGTATCAGATACTCCGGTTTCCCGCGCTTTTCGCTCAGGGAAAAAGGCGCAAACCGCCGCAAGCTCCTCCTGCTTTTCGGAAGCCTCACAATTTTCATTGTTTTTCCGCGATATTTTCTCTTCCCATTTATGTTGTTCTATCTCTTTTCAGGACCGGTAGCGGCTATTGCGGCAATCATTCGGAATGAAGATGCTCATCTCGAGATCATTCCGCAGAATAGCGAACATTAAATTCCTTTTCGACCAATAATTCCCACAAACAAGGAGTCAACAGGATGAGGAAAAAATTGTCCATACGGTGGGCTGTTTTGGCCATCTTGTTGGGGGCTCTTATTGGCACGGTTTTCGGAGAAGTGATCGGATTGATTTTACCCGATGGCATCGTCAAAGATTTCTTTTTACGAGCCGCAGTTTTTGGCTTTAGCCCGACGACGGTCAATCTCATTATCGTGACCTTTACCTTAGGCATAACCTTCAAATTGAATATCATTGGTGTTATCGGCATCTTTTTGGCCGCCCATATTTTTCGCTGGTATGTATAGATGTCTGAACGAAAACCAGCGAAATGAAAGAAAACTGTCATTGCGAGCGGAGGAAATGAGTCATTTCCTGTTCAATTCGCTTTGTTGGAGCGAAGCAATCCCCTTACTTTTCAGGAGATTGCTTCGGCAAAACTTGTCCTGAGCTTGTCGAAGGAAACGCCTCGCAATGACAGCACATTTTCAAATAAATAGTTTCCGTTCGGACACTCCATAGTATCTCAGAAGTCAATCAAATTTTGTCCTTGTTAAAAAATATAATTCTTGTTATTATGG
>METF01000276.1:10499-20763 GCA_001771235.1 Candidatus Zhuqueibacterota bacterium RBG_16_48_16 | reverse complement strand
GATCCGCAGGCGGAACATGGCGGGGCATCTGCCTGGGTTTTGAATACCAGCTTTTCTTGTCTCAGGGTTTTCATCTGTTTTTCCAGGTTGGCCTTTTCAAAATCGTTCAGGTCGGAGGTATCGCTAGAGATGTCGATTTGTTCCGAGTCGTCCAGGTATTTTTTCCCAAGCCAGCGGAAAATATAATCGCTGATCGATTTGGCGATGGGTATTTCCGGGTTGTTGGTAAAGCCATAAGGCTCAAAGCGGGTGTGGCTGTATTTGTTGATAAAAACTTTGAGCGGAACGCCATATTGCAGACCGATCGATACGGCTGTGGCGAAACAATCCATCAGCCCGGAGACGACGGAGCCTTCTTTGGCCATCACGGCAAAGATTTCACCCGGCACGCCGTCTTCATACTCGCCGACGGTGATGTAACCTTCGTGTCCGCCAATTGAAAATTTGTGGGTCAGCGAATGCCGTTCATCGGGCAGGCGGTGTCGTTTTCCCCGCTTGCGGTTGTATATGACAGCTTCTATATCCTCTCCGGCTTTCGTGCTCAGGGGCTGCGTCTTTTTCGAGCCGTCCCGATAGATCGCAATGGATTTTAGCCCCAGCTTCCAGGCCTGCACATAGGTGTCACCGATGCCATCCGGCGTCGATTCCGTGGGCATGTTCACTGTTTTAGATATCGCTCCTGAAAGAAACGGCTGGGCGGCGGCCATCATAAGGACATGGCCCGTATGTTCGATGAATCTTTTTCCATTTGCCGGTTTGAAGGCACAGTCAAACACTTTGAGGTGTTCCTCTTTAAGATGAGGAGCGCCCTCGATGGTATCGTTCTGCTCGACGTAATGGAGTATTTCGCTTATGTGCTCGTCCCGGTAGCTCAGCGCTTTCAACGCCGGCGTCACCGTATTGTTGACCAGTTTGATCATCCCGCCGCCAACGAGCTTTTTGTATTTGACCAGTGCGATATCCGGTTCGACGCCTGTGGTATCGCAATCCATCATAAAGCCGATGGTACCGGTTGGAGCCAGAACCGTGACTTGCGAGTTGCGGTAACCGTACCGCTGGCCGAGCTCTAGTGCATCATCCCATACTTCTTCTATCGACTTGAAAAGACTTTCGGGAACGTAATTGTCCTGAATATCTTTTACGGCATTGGCGTGTTTGCGCATCACTTTGAGCATGGGTTGTCGATTCTTTTCAAACTCTTCAAAAGGCCCGACCGCGCTGGCTAAAATGGATGAAGAGAGATAGGCCTGTCCCGTCATCAGTGCGGTAATGGCTGCCGCCAGGGCGCGACCCTGATCGCTGTCATAAGGCATGCCGTTGAACATGAGCAGGGCGCCCAGGTTTGCATAGCCGAGACCCAATGGACGGAAAAGATGGCTGTTCTTTGTTATCCTGTTGTTGGGATAGCTCGAATTATCGACGATGATCTCCTGGGAAATGATCATGATGTGAATGGCTCTGCGAAATGCCTCGACGTCAAATTCGCCATCGGTCTTGACAAATTTCATGAGATTTAATGAAGCCAGGTTGCATGCCGAATCATCGATAAACATATATTCGCTACAAGGATTTGATGCGTTGATTGGCGCTGAATTGGGGCACGTGTGCCATTCGTTAATCGTGGTGTGAAATTGTATGCCGGGGTCACCACAAACATGAGCTGCATCGGCAATCATCTTCATGATATCTCGTGCTCTGTGCGTCTCGATAACCCTGCCGTCCGTAACCGCCCGTGTTTCCCATTCGAGATCTTCTTCTACCGCTCTCATAAATTCATCCGGCACTCTCACGCTGTTATTAGAGTTCTGGAAAAACACAGAACTGTAGGCTTCGCCTCCGAATGATCCGTCGTAACCAGCATCGATCAGCTTCCACGCTTTTTTCTCTTCTTTCGCTTTACATTCGACAAATTCAATGACATCTGGATGGTCGGCGTTCAAGATTACCATTTTTGCAGCTCGGCGGGTTTTCCCGCCCGATTTGATGACCCCGGCAAAAGCATCATAACCCTTCATAAACGATACCGGACCTGAAGCAAATCCTCCGGTCGATAATTTTTCTTTTGAGGATCGCAAGCTGGACAGGTTCGTCCCCGTGCCCGAACCCCATTTGAATAACAAACCTTCGGTCTTGGCCAGGTCAAGAATGGATTCCATCGTATCGGAGACAGCATTGATAAAACAGGCCGAGCATTGTGGTTTGTCTTCAACACCCATGTTGAACCACACAGGACTGTTAAAAGCGGCTTTTTGATTGACCAAAAGATGAGTAAGCTCGACTTCGAATGTCTCTGCATCCTTCTGACCATTAAAATAGCCGTCCTTCAGTCCCCATGCGGTGATCGTCCTGGCGATGCGATCGACAAGCTGTTTGATGCTTGATTCCGGTTCTTGTGGTTCTTTGTACGTATGAAAATATTTTGAAGCGACAATATTGATGGCTGTCTGAGACCAGCTTTTGGGGACCTCGACATTCTTTCTTTCGAAGAGCACTTCGCCTTTATCGTTGGTAATCGTCGCCGATCTCAGCTCCCATTCTATTTCGTCATAAGGATGAACTCCTTTTTTGGTGAAAAATTGGCGAATTTTGATCTTTTCGCCTTTTTGTACGGAAATGCGACCGTTTTTAGCTCGCGGAGATGCGGAATCATAATGCGGTTCCCCTTGCACATCAAAAGTTAACTGGTTGGAATCTTCTGTATAGCTCATACTACACCTTTCCTGTTACTGACGTGGGCACCACTCGGATAGGGAATTCGTTTTCCATGTGCAAATGAATAGCGAAAAGGGTCGAATTAATAAATATGGTTTGTATATTAGCGCCTCTGACTGCCTAACCATCTGCGGTTTGCTAATAGGAGGAATGAGCCCCAATGCCCTTCTCTGGATGCAAGTTTATCAGGGTCGACGTAAAGACGGAAACAAAGGGGTGTTATTTTCAGAATCGCCGACGAGGTCTTTCGAGCGCGTGGAAAATATAGAAAAAGATTGATCTAATGTCAAGAGAAAAACTCAATATTTTGTGGTATTTTTTGACAAAACGTCAATCTGTAGTATGTTTTTGATTTTTGTAAAGTAACCCTGTGAAAATTGATCGGGATTTTGCTGTCAGAAAATTCTTGCTTTGGCAGCCAATTATAGCTATATTGGCTGGATTTTTTTCTCTATAACGAATGTTACAGAAAAGCGCCAGCCTGGTAAACCGTACATTCGTTGTTTAGAGGACAGGCGGTACAAGCCAGTGGAGCTCAAAATAGAAATAGACGATAGCCCTGAAAGATTTCTTTTGGGGCTATTTTGTAAGAGAACACTTAATCCGGGTTCAGATTTCAAGACTTCTTTTGGTCAGACGCTGTAAATTCTCTTGGGAAAATAAATTTTCCTTAGGATAGCATGTGACATCGACGGTTGAAGAACAAGACAAATATTTTATAAAAAGGGCGCTCAGGATTGCCGAAAAGGGTCGGGGAGGCGTCAGTCCCAATCCCATGGTCGGCGCCCTGATCGTCAAAGACGGCAAATTGATTGCCGAAGGTTTCCATCAAAAATTTGGCGAAGCGCATGCTGAGGTCAACGCCCTGTATAAAGCCGGTGACAATGCCGCCGGCGCGGTGCTTTATAGCAACCTGGAGCCTTGCGCACATAAGGGAAAGACGGGGCCGTGCACAGAAAGAATTTTGGCAGCGGGGATTGCCCGCGTCGTTGTCGGCATGAAGGATCCCAATCCGTTGGTCAATGGCAAAGGGATCAATTTCCTGCGCTCCAAAGGCATCGTTGTCAAGGATAATATTCTGCATGACGAATGCGTTGTTTTGAATAGAGGGTACATCAAGCACGTCACCACCGGGCGTCCGCTGGTCACTATAAAAATCGCCCAGACGCTCGATGCACGCATAGCCACCAGTACAGGAAACTCAAAATGGATCACCTCTCAGGAAGCGCGCATCTGGGGCCATCGCCTGCGCTCCGAGCATGATGCCATCATAGCCGGTGTCGGCACGGTTCTGGCGGATGATCCACAGCTTACTACAAGACTCATTAAAGGTGTTTCTCCCAAGCGCATCATACTCGACAGCCAATTGCAGATTCCGCTCGATGCCACTGTGATAACAGGAGAAAACGCCTCGAACACCACCATTATCACCACAGAGGAGGCATCTAAAGAAAAGATCGCCCGAATTGAAGAGCGAGGTGCCCTGGTGCACGTCCTCGAAGCCGATGACAGGGGATGGGTACCGCAGGATGTCCTGTGGGAAACGATTGGGAAAATGGGCATCACCTCGGTGCTGATTGAGGGGGGCAATTCCGTGCAAACGGAATGCATCAAAGGCAAAAACGCGGATAGAATAGTCGTTTTTGTCGCACCTAAAATTCTCGGCACGGGAATCGATGCCATCGGCGACCTGGGCATAAAAAATATCAATGCCGCGATTGAAATTATCAATGTGAAAGTCAAACGCTTCACTTCCGGCGACCTGATGATCTCCGGTGATTTTAAAATAGACGAATAGAGCATTATGTTTACTGGCATTGTCGAAGAGTTAGGCGCTGTAAAAAATATCGTTAACATTGGCCGAGGAAGAAAGCTCGAAATTGCTGCTGCCAAAATGCTCGATGGGGTTTCGAGCGGTGACAGTACGTGCATCAACGGGGTCTGCCTGACTGTTGTACGAGTCAGCGGGAACAGTTTCGAAGTGGAGGTCGTAGCAGAAACGCTTTCCCGCTCCACCCTTATGGAAATACAAGTTGGCGATTGTGTGAACCTTGAACGCGCCTTGCGCCTCGACGGCCGGCTTGGCGGCCATTTTGTTCAAGGCCACGTGGATGGCATTGGCGTCATTCAGGATATTCAAAAACGCGATCCGGGTTCCTGGTTTACTATTAAAATTGGCGCTGACATTTCCAAATTCGTCGTTGAAAAAGGTTCCATCGCCATTGACGGAATAAGCCTGACCGTTGCCGAAAAAAAAGCCGATCTCATTTCGATCGCCGTCATTCCTTTTACTCTGTCGTCGACAAATCTGTCGGAAAAGAAAATTGGCGACCGCGTGAATATCGAAGTCGATATCATTGGCAAATATGTCCGCAATTTTTTGGACAAGCCGGATGAAAAAGAGCTGACGCTGAACGATCTTGAAAAGTGGGGCTTTTAATTTTCTGGAACAAGTGCGACTGTGCGGGCTCCTGCCACAAAGTCCCAAAGTCACAAAGGTTCACAAAGATTTCATGCTCGTCGGCTCTCGGATATAGAATTGCCTTGAAGATCAGGATCTTTTCTCAAGAAGTTTTATTGACAAATTTTTTGTGTTCCTTCCTGGCTTCGTGACCTTGTGGCTAAATGGTAACAAAATAGGATTATATACTGAAGCAAGGTTTATACGTTGAAAGGTGAATATCTTTTTAATACCGTTGAAGAAGTTATTGGCGATTTAAAAGCCGGTAAAATGGCTATCGTGGTCGATGACTATGACCGGGAGAACGAAGGCGATTTTATCATGCTGGCAAATAGGGTCACGCCGGAGAAAATAAATTTTATGGCCCAATACGGTCGAGGCCTTATATGCGCACCGATGACGGCAGATCGTCTTGAAAGGCTCGATATTTTGCCCATGGTGCATCGCAACACGGCGCTGCATGGCACGGCGTTTACCGTATCGGTGGATTATATCCATGGCGTCACCACCGGCATATCTGCTGCGGACCGGGCAAAAACGATTCGCGCACTGGTGGACCCGGAGACCTTGCCTGCTGATTTTGCCAAACCGGGACATGTTTTCCCCATCATCGCTGTCGAGGGTGGAGTTCTCCGGCGCGCCGGGCACACCGAAGCGGTTGTCGATCTGGCCAGGCTTGCGGGCGAAGAGCCTGTCGGCGTACTATGCGAAATCATGGAGCAGGATGGCACGATGGCGCGCGTCTCTTCCCTGTTGAAAATGGCAAAAAAGCTTGATATGAAAATGATCAGCGTTCAGGATTTGATTGAATTCCGCCGCCGGACGGAAAAGCTGGTTGAAAAGACCGCTGAGGTGAATTTCCCGACAAAATTCGGCGATTTCAAACTCCACTTGTTTAAAAGCCAGCTCGATGATCATCATCATCTTGCCGTTGTGAAAGGAGAGGTGGGCGGTGAAGAGCCGGTGCTGGTGCGGGTGCATTCGCAGTGCCTGACGGGCGACATCTTTGGCTCGCTGCGCTGCGATTGCCAGGATCAATTGCATTATGCTTTAAGGCTCATCGAAAAGGAGGGCAAGGGAGTCGTTTTATACATGCGACAGGAAGGGCGCGGAATCGGTTTGGCGGCGAAGATCAAATCCTACATGCTTCAGGACCAGGGCAAAGACACGGTGGAAGCGAACGAAGCATTGGGTTTTGCCGATGACCTTCGCGATTATGGCATCGGTGCACAAATTTTATGGGAGCTGGGAATTCGGCAGATAAGGTTGCTGACAAATAATCCCAAAAAGATTGTCGGCCTCGAGGGTTACGGCCTTGAAGTGGTGGAGCGCCTGCCAATAGAAATAGAGCCTAATGAGATCAATTTTTACTACCTGGAGACGAAACGCGACAAAATGGGACACCTCATTCTTCAGGATAAGAACTAGCGAAGCTGTCCCTCGAGCCGACGAGAGCGAAACGATTGACGCCAAATTATTGACAAAGAGACTGAAATAATGGAATGATGGAATATTGGAACGTGGGAAGAAGCGATTTATTTTTAAAATCCATCATTCCATCATTCCATTATTCCATCATTCCTCTTGCATAAACATGTATAATGCAATCAAAACGTGACTAAAAATTCAAAATGCCTAGTTGATAAGAGGCTTAATGCACAAAGGAGAAGCAATGCCCAAAATTTTTGAAGGCCAGCTTGCGGCAAAAGGAAATAAATTTGGCATTATCGTCAGCCGCTTTAACGAGCTGATCAGCAAAAAGCTTTTGGAAGGAGCGCTGGATTGTCTGGGACGGCATGGCGCCGATCTGGAAAATGTTGACGTGGCCTGGGTTCCGGGTTCTTTTGAAATTCCGGCAACGGCAAAAATCATGGCAGCCTCTAAAAAATATGATGCACTTATCTGCCTGGGTGCGGTCATTCGCGGTGCGACACCCCATTTTGAGTATATCGCCGCTGAAGTCACCAAAGGCATTGCCCAGGTCAGCCTGGAATTCGGCCTGCCGGTGAGCTATGGTGTCATTACACCGGACAATCTTGAGCAGGCGCTGGAAAGGGCCGGCACAAAAGCCGGGAATAAAGGATGGGACGCCGCGTTGGGTGCCATTGAAATGGTCGATCTTTTTGCACAGTTGGGTAAATAGAGGCTGAACGATTACTTCAATTTGAAAGTTTGCTGTCATTGCGAGGCGTTTCCTTCGACAAGCTCAGGACAAGTTTTGCCGAAGCAATCTTTTGAAAAGTGAGGGGATTGCTTCGTCGTTTGTTCCTCACTCCTCGCAATGACACCGCTTAATGTGAACTATTTTTTTGTTGCAAAGTAAAACTATCAAATCAGTATATAAAAGCAACGGAAACCGGGTAGTCCTATGGCGTCAAAGCTCAGAGCAACATTTATTTTTTCCCTTTATATTATTTCGATTTGTTCCGCGGAAATTGGTGACTGGAAGACATTCACCAGCGCCAAAGACATCCGCAGTTTTAAAATAACGGAAAACAAGATCTGGTCTGCGACAAACGGAGGAGTATTGGAATATACCATCTCCGACAGCACCTTCAACATTATCACCAACACCGACGGTTTGGCGAGCAACGATATCGTTGCCATCGAGGTCGACAACCAGGGCAGCATCTGGATCGCTGCACAAAACGGGATTTTAAATGTGCTCGATCCGCAGCGAAACAATTTGGACACGATCAATGATTACCAGGGATTGAGTATTCATGAAATGATGGTCTACGGGGATTCGATGTTCGTTCTCTTGAACATCGGCGTAAGTCTGTACGACATCAAAAAGCATGAGGTAAAAGAAACATACAAGATCGGCGAGTCTTTTCAAGCGATCATCGTCGACAGAGACATCTGGGTGGCGACCAGGGATGGAATGAAGCAGGCGAGTCTGGATTTTCCCAATCTTATCGCTCCAAATGCGTGGAAAACTTTTACCCGGTTGAACGGTCTGCCAGCCACCGAGACGCTGTCGGTTGAGCGATTTGAAGGCACTATTGTCGCGGGAACGCAGTCAGGCTTGTCTTTTTACGATGGCGTTGCCTGGTCTCCGGCGGAATTGGATACATTGGAGATTCGCGATTTGATTGTTTTGAATAACCAGTTGATTGCCATAACTAACGGAGCTGTTTTTAGGCGGATAGACGCTGGCGTATATAGTTGGGTCGGAGCTCTTTCGGGAGACAAGCGAATTAGCGGTATCGATGGGGAAGGACGTTTATGGGTTGGCCTGGGCAATAAGGGGCTGGCCCGTTTTGACGAGACCGATGCCGCATGGACGCTTGTGGCGCCGAACGGCCCTGGTGACAACCGGTTCCATGCGCTTGTTTTCGATCATGACGGCATGCTGTGGGCGGCTTCTTCCACCGGGGGTGTCTCGAGCTTCGATGGAAAAACGTGGAGAAATTATTCCAGTGCAAATGGCAAATTAAAAAGCAATGACTATCGCGCTCTGGCTGTCGATAGCAGGAACCGAATTTGGGCGGGAAGCGCCGGGCAAGGCGTAACCATCTTTGAAAAAAGAGACGACGGCGAAGCTGTCGTTGTTGACGAGATTACTTCTTCCGATAATCGTCTGGCGGATGCAACTGGTACGAGCAATTATGTGATCGTCTCGGCGATAAAGCAGGATGCCCAAGGGAATATGTGGGTGCTGAATAAATTTGCCAAGAACAGGCGCGTTTTGGCTGTGGTGGATACGGCGGGAAACTGGCAATATTTTACCACATTGGATGGCATCTTGTCCGACGAGGTGGTGACGCTCGAGATGGATAATTTTTCACGAATATGGATCGGAACAGAGGGTGCGGGAATTTCCGTCTTGGATGATAACAATACGCCTTTTTATAAAAACGATGATGATTTAAGTCAGGGCCTGGGCAAAGAAGATGGCCTGGAAAATTCCGCTATTACCTCGCTGGCATTTGACCGGGATGGTGTCATGTGGATCGGAACGCCGGGCCGCTTGCATTACTGGTTTGAAGGCCAGGTGGGTTTGCGTTACAGCGTGATCAATGACGACATAAACGTCGTGGCGGTCGACGTTCGCAACAATAAATGGATAGGGACGGGCGGTGGCTTGAGTGTGCTTGATGCGGATGGGTTCACCTGGACGCATTACTCAACGTCGAACAGTCCGCTTGTTTCCGACAATATCACAGCATTTGCCTTTAACGAAATAACCGGCGAAGTGTACATCGGTACCAGCAACGGCTTGTCGCGCCTGGAAACGCCTTTTACAAAACCCGCTCAGAATTTAGAGCTTGTCATCGGTCATCCCAATCCATTCATCCTGGACGGCGCCGACGCCCAGTTTCATATCGATAATCTGGCGGAAAAAGCCACCGTTCGAATTTTCACTCCTGAGGGCGTTCTGGTAAAGAAAATCCCGCAATCACAGATTTTCGGCTCCCGAACGACCTGGTACGGACGAAACGATAGTGGGGAATTGGTGGCATCGGGAGTCTACATCTACCTGGTGACCACAGAAGATGGCCAGACAAAAGTAGGGAAAGTGGCTGTCATAAATCCTTAGAGACAGGATTAACGGGATGATATTCTCTTTTAAGAATGTAGACATGAATCTTGTTAATCTGGGTTAATCCCGCCAATCCGGTCAAAGATATATGATCATATTCTGAAAAATTTGACTCAAAATAAGCTTTCTGGTTAATAAAAGGCTTAAAACCTTTTTTCCGGCAAAACTTTGACAGGTGGACGATGAGTACTACAGCGAAACTTAAATTGACTAACAATCTATCAAATTCGTTTGCTAAAAAGAGGGTGTCATTCCTTTGGGAATCTTTGTCTTGTGTGCACAAATTGAAAAAAACGCAGACGGATATGGGAATTCCTCGTAAAAAATGCCGTTACGGCGGGTACGGTGACACTATTACAAAGATTCTCAAGAGAACGACAGTCACGCTGAATTGCGGACACAGTAGATGGTATTCGATCTACCACTACTACTCATCCGAGGCACCATGAAGTTATTCCTTAAGAAATCGACATAAAAAATTTCACTGTAGTCTTTGTTACCGTGGTTCAAAGAAAAGCTCGAAAAGACCTCTTTTTCCCTCGCCT
>METF01000276.1:10084-10468 GCA_001771235.1 Candidatus Zhuqueibacterota bacterium RBG_16_48_16 | reverse complement strand
AATTCCTTTTGAATTATAATTTATTTTTTTAATGTTTGAGAAGTGTTATCGATTAATGATCTCTTTTTTGACGATTTTATGCTCAAAAGCCTGTATGCAAAAAATTTCGCTCTCATCGACGAGGTAAAGGTCGAATTTCACCCCGGACTGAACATCATCACCGGCGAGACCGGAACGGGAAAATCCATATTGATCGGCGCGCTGGCGGCCATCCTCGGTGAGCGACTCGGCAAAGAGGTCATTCGGTCAGGTGCGGACAAGGTCGTTATCGAAGCAGAGTTTGCTCTCTCCGAGGAGCCGGGGCTGGCGGATTTATTCGAAAGGAATGATATTGAAAGCTTTGGCAGCGACCTGCTCATCCGCAGAGAAATGAATACCAATGGC
>METF01000276.1:0-10045 GCA_001771235.1 Candidatus Zhuqueibacterota bacterium RBG_16_48_16 | reverse complement strand
AGCATTCTAGCGGAATTGGGTGATGTGCTGGTCGATTTGCACGGTCAGCACCAGCACCAGGCCCTGTTGAAAGCGTCGAATCACATTTCCTACCTTGATGACTTTGCCGATCTTGAAGATAAAATAAACGAATATAAGAGCTGTTATAAAAAACTGGTTCATTCCATCAAAGAGCTGGCGGATTTGAAAGGCAAGCAGCAGGAGCTGTCCCAATCAAGAGATGTGCTTGCTTTTCAGCTCACCGAGATCACCTCAATCGATCCGCAGTTGCATGAAGATGACGACCTGAAAAAAGAAGAGATCATCCTCCGTAATGCCGAGCTGCTGAATGAAAAGTCGCACCAGCTTTATGACGAGCTTTATGAAAAAAACGGATCGGCATCCGAAATTATCAACCTGGCTGTCGCGGCGCTGGATAGCCTGAAAAATATCGACGAAAAATTCTTGCAGCTCAGGGATGCGTGTGAGAATGCAAAAATACTCATCGACGATGTTGCCAGGAATGTTCAGGATTATATGGGCAACATCAGCTACGATTCGGAACGGCTGGAAGCGATCCGCGCGCGCCTTGCCGATCTGACGATTCTGAAAAAAAAGCACGGTGGCACAATTGATGCTATCCTTGATAAAAAGGCCGACCTGGAAAAAAGACTCTCGCTAATTGAAAATTTTGATGACGAAATGGACCGGTTGGCGGCAGAGGTAAGCCAGACTCGCAACCGGCTAAAAGATTTATGCTTAACATTGTCCGCGCAGAGAAATAAAGCCGGAGAGATATTCAGCGATCTTGTCGAGAACGAATTGAGCGAATTAGGAATGTCAAAAGCGAAATTCAAGTTTTGCCAGGATCACAAACCTGCAACCCAGGAGCCTTTTATCGAAATAGACGGCCAACATGTTTCTGTTAATGAGAGAGGCAGCGATCAGATCGAATTTCTGATTTCGGCTAACCCGGGTGAGGAGCCTAAGCCGTTGGTGTCGGTGGCTTCCGGTGGCGAAATCTCGCGGGTCATGCTGGCCCTGAAAACGTTGTTAGCCGCTGCGGACAAGGTGCCCGTCCTGGTTTTCGACGAAATTGATATTGGGATTTCCGGAAGAATCGCCCAGGCCGTTGGCAGGAAGCTGCGCAAGTTGGCC
This sequence comes from Candidatus Zhuqueibacterota bacterium RBG_16_48_16, assembly GCA_001771235.1. GTDB lineage: Bacteria > Zhuqueibacterota > Zhuqueibacteria > Residuimicrobiales > Sediminimicrobiaceae > Sediminimicrobium. The sequence goes on along the minus strand of METF01000276.1, from coordinate 8,908 downwards.
GAAAGGCACCAGGTGATATCGATTACACACCTGCCGCAGATTGCCAGCATGGCGACCAGCCATTACCTGGTCGAAAAATCAGACGACGGCCGTTTCACCCATACGACCATTCGTGAGCTTGCCGCACAGGAGAGAACCGAACAGATCGCCCGGTTATTTGGCGGCGAAAGCCTGACGGATCTCCATCTCCAGGCTGCTTCCGAGCTGATAAAAGAGGCCGAGAGCCTGGTGCAGGCGAAGGAGTAGAACTCGTACACCAAGTACGAATCTAGCTGTTTATCAAGTTCATTTGGCAACCAAACACTAACATAAAATGCACCCATTTAGCAAGTTTGTTTAATGAGAAAGGGGCTGAAAATGAGCCACTACAAAAAACCCGTTATTGGAATTGCCCTGGCACTCGTTGTCATTCTCGTTGGCCTGTTTTTGCTTTGTGCGCAACAGCGCTCAACGGTCTGGGACAGCGAAAATCTGTCATCAAATGATGAAGAGTTCAGGCAGGAGCTTTTGGAGATGCTCGATTTGTCCGATGATCAGGTAGCGGGCGGTCAGGTTGATGAAATTACCTTGCCCGATGAATCGGAGGATGACGTATTGGCCTTGCTGACGCCTGAAAAGGTCGAGTCAGATCAGCCGGCGTTGACCAAGCCTGTATCCACCGCTGAGAACATGGGCCTTTCGGAAAACATGTTCGTTCGCGCCAGGAACGATGTAAACCGTCTCGAAGGTCTCCTGGAGAAGACCAGCACGTCGGTGGACAGCTTGAAACGGATCGTCGAGACCAGGAACAGCCGGATCAAGGCGTTGGAGGAAAAACTGCAAACGTACCGCTCGGCGAGAGTAAGCGGACAGGTGAGCGGCACCAGGGAGGCGGGAAGAAGTGGGACTGTTATGCCTGTGGATGAATTTACCTCAAAGTACAATCAGGCGCGCGATCTTTTTGAAAGATATGAATACACTGCCTCCATCGAAGCCATGCAAAAGCTGCTGGCCGAACAGCCCAACCATACCCTGGCCGATAACTACCAATACTGGATCGGCGAATGTTATTACGGCTTGAAGCAATACCAAAAGGCCATCATCGAGTTCCAGAAGGTATTCGCCTACTCGCAGACGGATAAACACGATGACGCCCAGTTGATGATCGGCTTATCATACATTCGCATCGGCCAAAAAGAAAAGGCTCAAACCGAATTCCAGACTTTTCTGAATACCTACGTTGGCAGTGAGTATACTTCCATAGCAAGACGTTACATGCAAAATATCTAGAATTGCACAACGTGCCAGAGTTCATTCACTTACATAATCACTCGCACTACAGCCTGCTGGATGGTGCCTGTCGCATCGATGATATGATCGAAACGGCCAAAAGTTACGGGATGCGCGCTTTGGCCCTGACCGATCATGGCAATCTTTTCGGCGCCATCGAGTTTTACCAAAAGGCTATGAAAGCCGGTATGAAACCGATTATCGGCAGCGAAATCTATGTCGCCCCCCAGAGCCGCTTCGACAAACGGCCTCATACTAATTCCAGCACCTCATATCATCTCGTGCTTTTGTGCAAAAACGAAGTTGGCTATAAGAACCTGATGAAGCTGGTTTCCATTGGCTACCTGGAAGGATTTTACTACAAGCCGCGCGTGGACAAGGAGGTGCTGAAGGCTTGCTCGGAGGGCCTGGTCGCTTTGAGCGCCTGCTTAAAAGGCGAAATCCAGAGCTCATTTCTGAACCAGGGCCGCGCCAGGGCGATTGAAAAAATAGAGGAATATCGGGCTATTTTCGGCGACGATTTTTATCTCGAAATTCAAAATCATAACATCAAACAAGAAGAGATTTCGCGCCAGGGCATTTTGTCCATTGCCCGGGAGCTTGACATCAAGGTTGTGGCAACGAATGATATTCATTACCTGAAAAAAGAACACTATCAGGCGCACGATGTATTGTTGTGCCTGCAAACGGGCAAGGACTATGACGATCCCGACAGAATGCGCTACAACACCGATCAGCTCTATTTTAAGAACGCCGCTGAGATGGCGGAGATGTTTCCGAACCATCCGGAGGTGCTGGAAAATACGCTCGAAGTAGCTGACAAATGCAATCTGCTGCTGGATTTTGACCGCTATCATTTACCCCATTTTCATATTCCCCAGGACAGCAAGGCAGAATCGCTCGATGAATATTTGACCAACCTGGCGCAACAGGGTTTGCGGGAGCGATACAAAGAGATCACGCCGGAGCTGCAGGAGCGCCTCGACAAAGAGCTGCATATCCTTCAACAAATGGGCTATTCGGGTTATTTTTTGATTACCTACGATTTCATTAAATATGCCCGCGAGAGCGGCATCCCCGTCGGCCCCGGCAGAGGATCGGTGGCTGGCAGCCTGGCGGCTTATTGCCTGCACATCACCAATATCGATCCCATCCAATATGGCCTTCTTTTCGAGCGATTCCTCAATCCCGAGCGGGTCAGCATGCCGGATATTGACATCGATTTTTGCTATGAACGCCGCGAAGAAGTGATCGATTATGTCAAACGAAAATATGGTGAAAAGAACGTTTGCCAGATCATCACCTTCGGAACCATGGCCGCGCGGGCCGTGATTCGCGATGTTGGCCGCGTCCTGAAAATGAGCTATGGAGAAGTCGATAAAATAGCCAAGCTCGTCCCCAGCCAGCTCAATATCAAGCTCGAAAGTGCGATCAATACCGTGCGGGAATTGAAGGAGCTGGAGAACCGCGATGAGCAACACAAAAAACTGCTGGAATACTCGCGTGTTCTCGAAGGCCTGTCGCGGCACGCCTCCACACACGCCGCCGGGGTGGTCATCACGCCGGACGAGCTGACAAATTATGTCCCGCTCTACAAGACCAAAGACGATGATATTACCACGCAGTATGATATGAAATGTCTGGAGAGCGTGGGCGTTTTAAAGATGGATTTTCTCGGCTTGCGCACGCTGACCGTGATTCAGAAAACCATAAACACCCTGAAGCAAAAAGGCATCGACATCGATATCGACGATATCCCGCTCGATGATTCAAAAGTCTATGCGCTTTTTTCCAAGGGACAAACCATCGGACTCTTTCAGTTTGAAAGCACCGGGATGAGGGATTATTTGAAAAAGCTCCAACCCGAATCTATCGAAGACCTCATCGCCATGAATGCCCTATATCGTCCGGGGCCGATGGAATTCATCGACAATTTTATTCAGGGGAAAAAGGACAAATCCAAGATCAAATATCTGCACCCCCTGCTGGAGCCCATCCTGAAGGACACCTACGGAATTGCCGTCTACCAGGAACAGGTCATGCAAATCGCCAGCGATGTGGGCGGCTTTACCCTGGGCGGCGCCGATTTGCTGCGGCGAGCCATGGGCAAGAAAAATTTCGAGATCATGATGGAGCAGCGCACCAAATTCATCGAAGGTGCCAAAAAGAAGGGTGTGCCGGAAAAAACGGCGGATGAGATTTACGACATGATGGCGCGATTCGCCGGTTATGGATTCAACAAGTCGCACGCCGCCTGCTATTCGCTGGTGGCCTACCAAACGGCTTATTTGAAAGCGCACTTCCCGGCCGAATTTATGGCCGCGACAATAAGCAGCGAAATGAACAATTCGGACAGGGTGACGATTCTCCTGGAAGAAGCCCGTAACATGGGGATCAAGGTGCTGCCGCCCGACGTCAATGAAAGCTTTGTCGATTTTGTGGTGACAGATGAGGGTATACGATTCGGTCTCGGTGCGGTCAAGAACGTCGGCAAGGGCGCCATTCAGGCTATTGTCGAAGCGAGGGGAAAAGTGGGAAAGCTCGCAAGCATCTTTGAGCTTTGCGAGCATGTCGATCTCAAAGCGATCAACCGCAAGGTACTCGAAAGCCTGATCGAAGCCGGGGCGATGAAGAGCCTTCAGGGGAATCGCGCTCAATTGTACGACAGCGTCGAGCGAGCCTTCGAATTTGGCCAACGCCTGCAAGCCCAGCATGCGCACGGACAAACCACGCTTTTTGACGCAGTGGAAGATCGGAACGCTTTCGCAGCCCCGCCTCTGCCGAACATCCCGGAATGGAGTGAGAGCACGATCCTGAATAAGGAAAAAGCGATCCTCGGTTTTTATTTATCCGGGCATCCTTTGGAGAAATACCGCGAGGAGGTCAAAGTCTTTTCAACTCTTTCTCTCGATGAGACCGAAAACCAAAGAGACAATTCGCAGGTGCGCGTTTGTGGGATCATTGTGGAATTCAAAAAACATTTCGACCGGCAGAACCGGCCTATGGGCTTTTTCAAGATAGAGGATTTCACCGGCTCTATCGAGGGACTGGCATTTGCCGATTGCTATGATAAATTCGGCTCGCTGCTTCAGCCGGACGTTTTGGTGATGATCATCGGCAAAATCAGCGTGCGGGAGGGAGAGTCGCCAAAACTCATCGCCGACGAGATCATCCCCCTGGAGCAGGCCAGGGAGCGTTTCACCACGAGTCTGTGTGTCGCCTTTAATGCTGCTGAATCGGATGGCCACCTGCTCGATGATGTGAAAGGCATTTTGGGCCAGTGCACAGGAAGCGTTCCGGCTTATATTAACGTAAGAACGGAAGAAGACAGCAGTTTCGTCCTGCGCTCGAAAACGATCAAAGTTCAGCCCTCGCTCAAACTGGTGAACGAGCTCCGCGACAAAGTCGGTCGCGAAAATGTCTGGGTCGGCGGCTGAGGCAGTTGTTTGGCATAGAAGGAAGGTGAAGAAATGATCAGGAAGTACATTCAGACAGCTATGGATCACGCCAGGTATGAAATCCTCCCGGATGACGGGACATACTACGGGGAGATTCTTGAGTGCCCTGGTGTTTACTCAAATGCTCCGACGCTGGAGCAGTGCAGAAACCAATTGGATGAGATTCTTGAGGAGTGGATTCTGTTTCGCGTTTATAAGAACCTGCCGATTCCTCAAAACGATTATCTTGATATTTACGAATAATTTTAACTATATTAGCTGGCGTTGAATAAAAATCCACTTCCGTGCTGTCTACCAGTAAAACCTAATCACATACCCTTTGGAGGGACGATTTATGGACAAACTCATCGACAAGGTCAAAAGAATCCTTTTTACGCCCAAAACCGCATGGGATGACATCAAAGCCGAGGAATCCACCCAGACTTCCATTATCAAAGATTACCTTCTCTACCTGGTGGCTATTCCGATAGTTGCCAACTTTATCGGACAGGCCATTATCGGCTATCCGTTGAGGGGCGACAGGGTTAACTTTTTTCGCGGATTGATTTGGGCGGTTTTTGCTTATGTGCTGTACCAGGTCAGTCTCTACGTATCCGCTATGGTGGTCAATGCACTTGCTCCCCAGTTCGAAAGCACCAAAAACAGTGTGGCCGCTTTCAAGCTGGTCGCCTACAGCTCGACTGCGGCGTTGGTGGCCGGAGTCGTGGCCATTTTGCCGTCCATCGCTCCGTTAGCCATTTTGGGCTTGATTTACACCATCTACCTTTTCTACCTCGGCCTGCCGGTACTGATGGAAACGCCAAAAGAAAAAGTTGTACCCTACACGGTTGTTTCCATACTGGCCATTATCATCATTAGCGCTGTGATCATGGGAATCGCCGGCGCTATCCTGGCCTAGTGAAAAATCTGCACACATCAACAGGGACAGATCGATTTTGGATTTGTCCCTGTATTATTTTTTCGATGCCGTCGTACACAGCCCTGACCCCCTGGTGGTTAAACCTCACTTACGGGTGTGTAACAAAACGAGAAAATGCTAAATGATGGCCTGGGATATAAGATTTAAGACTAACGATTTGTGATGTCAGATGTATGGCCCGGGTGGACCTGATTAAGTGAGAGGTATTGCAAAAAGGCTTTTCGCTTTTGGCATTTGGCTTGTGGCCCGTGAAAGCATGAAAATGAAAAGCGATTAGCGGAAACCAAAGAATTGAAAGAAGCTAAGGGATGCATCATGAGCCGCAACATTCGAGAATACGATGTTTTCAAATGTTCCTGATCGCCCAGGATTTCCATCCAGGGTTCCTTAATGGATTAGGGCTTCCAGCCCCATTTGAGCCTAAGGTGCAGAGTCAACATATTTGAAAACAAAATCATTTGAATGAAAATATCTCGCCACTTCTGCTAACGAATAATTTTGACTTTAATCATTTTGAACTTACTTCTGTTTTTCGGCCGTTTACAGTGTATAGAGCATTTGCCGTTGAAGACGAGAGTTTCTCAACCGATGTTGAATAGCTACAATTTAGGATTGCATTTAGTAATAAATTTTTGTATCATTTTCGTCAATTAATCGTGCTTATAAAACTTTTGATGAGGGGGCGGACTATGTCAGTCTATCCAAAAAGTCGAAAAGACGGTACGATAGCTTGGTTCTACGATTTTATGATATTGAAGATTATATAGCGTCAAGAAAGTTGGAAGGTGCGTCCGACGCCACAATAAATCGTGAGCTTGCATGTCTTCAACGGATGTACAATCTTGCCATCAAATGGAACGAAGCAAGATCAAATCCTGTGCACAATGTGGATTTCCTCAAAGAGCCACGCACGTCTTGCTTCATCTCATAAACGAAAACAGATAAATACAATGAGCCAAGTATTTTCAGTTTGCCAACCTATTGCCACCTCAGCCAATTCAGTGAAAATGAGGTGATTTAAAAATATAATATAAACAACATCTGCGCCCATAGCTCAGCTGGATAGAGCAACGGACTTCTAATCCGTAGGTCGTGCGTTCGAATCGCACTGGGCGCGCTCTGGCAGATGCACCTGTCTGGCACTGAGCATAAATGCCTCTTCCATTCACCTCGTCCTGCTTTTTTGATGGAAAATAGATTGCAGGGATTTTTGATCGCGAATCAGAGACGAAAAAGCGGCCTCATGAAACCTGATGATTGTTGTTGGCATAAAAAGTCTAATTATGAATCCGGGCTTAAATAGTGGGAGTACCCTTGCGAGCAAAAGAACACTATGTTATCGGCGTTGATTTTGGCACCGACACGGTGCGCGTTGTGGTGGTTGATGCCGCCAACGGTGCGGAAGTTTCGACCCATGTGTCCGACTATCCGCGCTGGAAAGAAGGAAAATACTGCAACTCTGCGAAAAACCGGTTCCGCCAGCATCCTTTGGATTATGTCGAAGGGCTGGAAGCAGCCATAAAAGGCGCTCTTGCCAGGGCACCGAAAGGTATGTCGGCGAAAGTGAGAGGACTTGCCGTCGATACCACGGGATCGACTCCCTGTGCGGTTGACAGGAACGGCACGCCGCTTTCTCTCACGCCCGGATTCGAGGAAAATCCCAATGCCATGTTCGTCTTGTGGAAAGATCACACGGCCGTCAAAGAGGCCGAAGAGATCAACCGTTTTGCCAAAACCTGGGGCGGCGAAGATTATACAAAATATGAAGGCGGGGTTTATTCATCCGAATGGTTCTGGTCCAAGATTTTACATATTCTTCGCGAGGACCCGAAGGTGCGGGACGCCGCCTTTTCCTGGGTCGAGCATTGCGACTGGATTCCGGCGCTGTTGACCGGCCTGACCGATCCCCTCACCATGAAGCGAAGCCGCACCGCCGCCGGCCATAAAGCCTTATGGCACCTCTCCTGGGGCGGACTGCCGCCGGAGGAATTCCTTGCCGGACTCGATCCGCTGTTAGCCGGATTGCGCAATCGGCTTTTTGTGGCCAGCTATACCGGCGATGTGCCGGTGGGCACACTGACAAAAAAGTGGGCCGAACGCCTGGGCCTGCCAACAGATGTCGTGGTCGGCACAGGCTCTTTCGACGCCCATTTCGGCGCGGTCGGCGCGGGCATCGAGCCGAATATGCTGGTCAAGGTCATGGGCACATCGACCTGCGACATGATCACGACCGAGATAACCGCAGCAGGCGAGCACCTGGTCAAGGGCATCTGCGGCCAGGTAGATGGCTCGATCATTCCCGGCCTGCTGGGTCTGGAAGCGGGACAGTCCGCGTTAGGCGATATTTACGCCTGGTTCAAACAACTGTTGATGTGGCCGCTGGAAAAACTATTTGCCGAGGATACGGAGCTTGACCGGTCGAAAACAGCAAAAGTGATAGAACGGATTTCCGAGCAGCTCATTCCCGCACTGTCAAAAGAAGCCGAAAACATCTCCATCGAGGAATCCGGAATTATCGCCCTGGACTGGATGAACGGCCGGAGAACCCCGGATGCCAACCAGGCTCTTAAAGGGGCCATCGCCGGTCTCACGCTGGGCTCCGACGCGCCCAGGGTTTTTCGCGCCCTGGTTGAGGCAACCGCTTTTGGCGCCAAAAAGATCGTCGACCGATTTGTCCAGGAGGGCGTCGAGATAAAAGGGGTCATCGCCATCGGCGGCATTCCCAGGAAATCGCCCTTTATCATGCAAGTGACGGCCGATGTGCTGAACATGCCGATCAAAGTCGCCGTATCCGAGCAGGCCTGCGCCCTGGGCTCGGCTATGGCGGCGGCAACGGCGTCCGGTCTTTATAAAAACATGCGTGAAGCGCAAATGGCCATGGGCAGCGGATTCGAGCGGGTGTACCAGCCGGTTGCCGAGAATGCCGGAAAATACCAAGCCCTGTACGAGCGATACTCCACACTGTGTGACTTTGTCGAGAACAGGTTTACCTTTTAGTAGCCCCTAAAGGAGATAACTGATGACCGGCTATCAGGAGATGAAGGAGCGCGTGTGGCAAGCGAATATGGAACTCTCTCGTCAGGGATTAGCCAAGCATAATTTTGGCAATGCCAGCCAGATCGATGAGCGGCGCGAGTTCATTGCCATCAAGCCCAGCGGCGTTCCCTACACAGTGCTCAAGCCGGAAAATATCGTTTTGGTGCGACTGGATGGCAGCATCATGGAAGGTGAATTGCGACCATCATCAGATACAAAGACTCAT
>METF01000275.1:4995-5541 GCA_001771235.1 Candidatus Zhuqueibacterota bacterium RBG_16_48_16 | reverse complement strand
TTTTAACCAGCCCTTTCAAAATCACAACGGCGGCCAGATAGCTTTTGGCCCGGACGGTTATCTCTATATCGCCACGGGTGACGGCGGCTCCGGCGGCGATCCCCAGGGGAACGCGCAAAATGTGACTCGTCTGCTGGGCAAAATTCTGCGTATCGACGTGGACAATCCGGCGAATGATTTGCCTTATGGCATTCCGGCAAGCAATCCGTTCGCCGGGGCAACAGATGCCACGAGAAAAGAGGTCTATGCCTACGGCCTGCGCAATCCCTGGCGGTTCAGCTTCGATGCGGTGACCGGATGGCTGTGGGCGGCGGATGTCGGCCAAAACAGCATCGAGGAGATCGATATTATTTCAGCCGGGAAAAATTACGGCTGGAACATCATGGAAGGGACGGCCTGCTACAGACCCAGCAGCGGCTGCGACACCACCGGCTTGACCATGCCGGTCCTGGACTATCCCCAGCAGCCGGGGAACAATCGCTCCGTGACCGGCGGCTATGTCTACCGCGGCAGTAATTTTCCCGAGTTAATCGGCCAGTATATTTA
>METF01000275.1:1474-4979 GCA_001771235.1 Candidatus Zhuqueibacterota bacterium RBG_16_48_16 | reverse complement strand
GGACGCCTATGGTCTTTGACTTACGACGGCATAAATCCACCGCAGGATGTCGAGCTCATCGACACCAACCTGGCCATTTCTTCTTTTGGCGTAGATGCCCAAAACGAGCTGTACATCCTGGCTTTTGACGGTTACGTTTATACGATAGAATCGACGGCGACAGGAGTGGCAGATTTTTCAAAAACTGCCAGGACCTTTGCCTTGTCGCAAAACTATCCCAATCCTTTCAACGGCACGACAAAAATCGCCTATTCGCTCGAGCGACAGGCCGGAGCTGTGTTGCAGATTTTCGATGTCAATGGACGCCTGATTCGAGTTATGGATGGCGGGATTAAAGATGCCGGAAGCTATTCCTTCACCTGGAATGGAACAAACGACGCCGGCTTTGCCGTGCCAAGCGGCGTCTATCTCTATTCATTGCGGGTTGATGGCCAGCGTGGTGATGTAAAGAGAATGGTTTTTATCAAGTGAAAGTTTAGTGATTGATCAGGCTAAGGCTTAGGCTGAGGCTAAGTACAGCATTTCAACATTCCTTGTAGGTTTGCAAGCCGGAGTGCATCGCCTTTATGCGATGCTGCGGCGCATAAAGGCGCCACACTCCACGGTGCAATCACAAATTTGCTAAACACGACAAGAATTTATGAAATGATGCACTAAGGAAATAGGATGAAGAGTTTTTTCTTTTTGCCTTCGCCTCAGCCTTGGCCTACGCCTGAATCGATACAAAAAATTGAAGATAAAATCATCCGGCAGAAAGTGAGGGGTCATTCTTTCACCATCAAATAATGATCGATCCCCGCTTCCTGAAACATGTCCCCTTTTTTCACAAAGCCATGTTGGGCGTAGAAATCCACTAAATACGCCTGGGCGTGCATTTTATACTTGTTAAACCCCTTTTCCCGCGCAACCTCCATCATAAAGTCCACCAATCGATGTCCAAGACCCGTGCCGCGAAAGTCTTTGCGCACGGCGATTCTCTCCAGTTTCGCATACTCTCCCAAAAAGCGGATGCGTCCTGCGGCGATGGGTTCGCCATCTATTTCACCGAGAATGTGCAGAGAAGATTGCTCGAATTCGTCGACCTCGATTTTATAGGGACATTTTTGCTCCTCGACAAAAACGATGGCCCGCACGCTGTATGCTTTTAATAATTCATCGAAAGATTGAACGATCTTGAACATGGGGATTCACCTCGCTTGGGAAGTAAGGTTGTCAGCAACCGATCTCGGCATATCATCTGAATTCTCAATTTTTTGACCGGATTACAGGATTAAGCAGGATCGACATGATAAAATTCTATTACTTGTTGATCCTGTCGATCCTTTTAAATCCTGTCATCCTGTCATTTTTATTTTGTCTAATGAGCTTCGAGATTCGTTACGGTTGTCGTCCACATTGAAATGAATGATGTGCACTATTCTATCCCGTCTTTATCTTTTGCGGAATAGCTGTCTAAAATAAAGATAAAGAATTTCTCATTTCAAACAAATACGATTTCATTTTCCACGCGACAGGAAAAAGCCTGTTTCCCATGCAGCAATTTCTTGAATTTCATTTTAAAATTGTTAATATAGAGCCGCATTACCAGCTTGATGAATTAAGATGAGATAAAAATGAAAAAGATCATTTTAGGCATTCACGGGCTTGGCAACAAGCCGCCGGAAAAAGTCTTGAAAAAATGGTGGGAAAAAGCGATTCGCGAGGGATTGAAAAATGCAGGCTATCCCCAGCTCTTTTTCAAATTTGAGCTGGCGTACTGGGCGCAATACCTGCATCCGCAGCCTTTGTCACCGAAGGAGCGCGATAAAAAAAGCCCCTTCTATATAGATTCACCATACATGCCAAACAGCGCTACTGTTGCCGGGCCGCCCAATAAGTTCAGGCAGAAAATTTTCAGCATTCTTGAAAAAGAGATGGATAAAATATTTTTGAAGAAGGATATGTCCATCAATTTCGAAGCTATCCCGGATTTGATCATCAGAAAATTCTTCAGAGACCTTGACATTTACTATTCCGCCGACTATCGTGATAATGACGACATGATGTTCCACGTCAAAGAGGCGATTCGCAACCGCCTGGCAAAGTTTCTCAACCGGCACGAGGATAAGGAAATTTTACTCATCGCTCATTCTATGGGATCAATCATCGCCTATGACGTGCTGGCCCGTTCATTAAGCGATGTACCCATTCATACGCTGGTCACCCTGGGTTCGCCGCTGGGCATGCCCATTGTGATGGGCAAGTTCGTCAAGGAAGAGAATTTGCCTTTTATGACGGGCAACAAGCTCAGAACGCCGGAATCGGTGCGGAAGTACTGGTATAATTTATCCGATCTGAACGATAAGGTGGCGATGAATCATGATCTCTGTGATGACTATGATGAAAATTCCAGCCATGTTCATGTAATTGACAGGATCGTTTATAACAATTACGAATACGACGGCAAAGGGAACCCCCACCAAGCCTATGGCTACCTGCGGACGCCGGAAATGGCCGAGATCGTTTATAACTTTTTAACCGAGGGACGGAACCGTTTCACCCTGTGGCTCGATCAGCGATTCGCGACTTTGAAGGCCGGTGTTGGGGAACTGTTTTAAAAAGTGCCTTGAGTGGCTGGTATAATTAGAATGCCTTGAGTGAGTGTAACTCAAGCCACTCCTGACTCAAGCCACTTCATCTCGATCCTGCTGCTTAAAATTCTGTCAAATAAGACACGCTGATGACCCTGTAATCGGCTATTTCCCGATTAACGTAACAGCGTGGTTTTGCGGAACAACGCCAGGTCGCCGCTTTCCAGGCGGTAGATGTACACTGCGGATGGCACAGCCGAGCCAAAATCATCTTTGCCATCCCAAACGGCCCGGTGGTCTCCTGCCGTTCGCACATCGTCAACCAGGGTTCGGATCTGTTGTCCGGTCACGGTGAGGATGTGAAGCCTGACCGAGGCCGGGCGCTGCAACCGGAATGGGATGACGGTTGCCGGGTTGAAGGGATTGGGATAATTCTGCAGTAGCTGAAAGTTGTGAACGTTACTGTTCGGCCGCTCGGTAACCAATGTTTCCGCGCGATAGGTGACGCTCAGTACTGGCCGGTTGGCTTCGGTGGTGCTCTCGCGGCTATCAAAGCGTTTGGCCGTGGTGTTGGCGCTTTCGTCGCCGATGAGAATCCAGCCATAATTACTGTTCGGCTGATCGAGCCACTCCGCCACGTCGGCTGCCATCGCCGCCGTCGGGCCCCAGGTATAAAAGCCGTTGCCAGCTACGGACTGGCTATCACTCACGGAAGAGGCAAAATCACCGCCCTGATTGCTCCAAAAATTGGCGTCATGAAAGGTGTGAATCCAGGTAGCACTCCCCGGCGTAGCAGCGGCACCGCCTCCTTCCTGGAAATTGGCATCGGTGGTTCCCTCACCCCAGTCGGCCAAAAGCCTTTGCAGGGTCACGGTCTTTGCAGTGGCCGTGGTTCTGGACATGACCAGGGTCAGGCTGACGTTGTCTATAGTCGC
>METF01000275.1:0-1189 GCA_001771235.1 Candidatus Zhuqueibacterota bacterium RBG_16_48_16 | reverse complement strand
TGTCATTGCGAGGCGTTTCCTTCGACAAGCTCAGGACAAGTTTTGCCGAAGCAATCTCCTGAAAAATAAGGAGATTGTTTCGGCGTTCGTCCTTACTCCTCACGATGACACTTCTGATAACGGGTTTTCGTTCTGCCACTATTTACTACAAAGAATCGGAATATTACAACCACACCAAAGGGGAGAATATTCTCCTTGATTGAAGAATAGCATTTTGTGCTGCGCCGTATTGTCTCCGGTTTGCAAGAAAGTTAATATGGGGAATAGGCCAGTCGGGGAAAAGTGTGCCGAGCCTGCCGCGAAAAGTGAATATTTTTACAAAATGTTTGTTGGAAGAAGCAGGAGAATTGATTTAAACAGGTGCCAAAACTTTCACCCATTAAAAGGAGAAGCGCAATGAAAAGACAGCTCATCGCCGTGGCCCTTATTTGTGCTGTGGTGATACTGGTCGGGTGTTCAGGCAAATCGGATAAAGTGCCCATTACCACTTCGTCAAAAACGGCATTGGAAAATTTTCTCAAAGGCCGAAGTCTTGCCGAGAACCTGCAAGGCCAGGAAGCCATGGGCTATTATCAAAAGGCGGTTGAGGAAGACAGCAATTTTGCCATGGCTTATTTGAATCTCTCCTTTGTCGTACCCAGCGCCGAAGGATTTTTTGCCAATTACAATAAGGCACTGGAGCTGGTCGATGGCGTTTCGGATGGAGAAAAGCTTATCCTGAAATCGACGGAAGCCGGAGTCAATGGTGATCCCATGAAACAACAAGACCTGCTGCTGGAATTGGTCGGGCTTTATCCAAAGGACGAAAGGGCGCATGTTTTGGTGGGCACTTTTTACTATGGACTGCAAGAGTGGCAAAAAGCTGTGGAACAGTTACAGGCTGCCAAAGCCATCAATCCTGATTTTGCGCCGCTTTATAACATGTTGGGCTACAGCAATCGCGAGCTGAAGAATTATTCGGAGGCGGAGAGCGCGTTTAAAAAGTACATCGAGCTGATTCCCAACGATCCAAACCCCTACGATTCCTATGCCGAGTTGCTACAAAAGATGGGACGATTTGATGAGTCTATCCAGCAATACAAAAAAGCGCTGGAGGTCAATCCCAATTTCGTCGCTTCTCATGTCGGCATCGCTACCAATTTAAATTGCTTGAACAAACACCAGCAAGCTCGAGACCAGCTTGCCCTAT
>METF01000274.1:4828-9822 GCA_001771235.1 Candidatus Zhuqueibacterota bacterium RBG_16_48_16 | reverse complement strand
TAGAGCAGGAAATTCGCACGACCGAGGATCATTTGCTCGGCATCACCGGCAAAAAGCCCGTCGGTTTTCGCGGGCCGGGTTTTACCTGGAGTCCTTCCCTGCTGAACATACTGGCCCAAAATGATTACCTTTACGACGCCACGATCTTTCCGACGTTTTTAGGTCCCCTGGCCCGGGCGTTTTATTTTCGCACGACCAGCCTGTCGGACGCAGACAAAGGAAAGCTGGATGGCTTGTACGGCGACTTTTCAAATGGCTTTCGCTCACTCAGGCCCTGGTACTGGAAGCTGGCCGCCGGGAAGAAGCTTTTGGAAGTCCCGGTGAGCACGATGCCGTTTTTTAGAACACCGTTTCACATGACCTGGCTCATTTATCTGAATTCCTTTTCCCAGCGGCTGACCCGTCTCTATCTGGATTCGGTCATTCATAGCTGTCGTTTGACCAATACCGATCTGAGCTTCCTGCTGCATCCTTTGGATATAATAGGCAAAGACCAGGTTCCCGAGCTGGCCTACTTCCCGGGCATGGAGGCCGCATCTCAGACAAAAAGCGATTTTTTTCGAGCAACCATCAAAACAATAAAAAATCATTTTGAATTATCAAGCCTGGAAGAACATGCCCGGCAGGTTGTCCATCACGGTGATCTGCCCGTGGTTGACCTGATTCCTTCACAAACCATGGCAGTAGGTGCAAAGCATTCACCTCAAAGATTTTCTTTAGTTTCTATGAATCATGCAAAGAATGCTTCGCCCATACTGAAAACGTGAGAATGAACGACAAGCTCTACATACGCACCGGCAAGAAGCAATATGGCCCGATCAATTTGGCCGATTTCCGCAGGCTGGTAAGAAACGGCAAAATCACTGCGGATGATTTTGTTTTCCACGCTTATCAGAACAGTTGGGTGAAGCTCGGCGACGTGGAAAAGTTTAACAGCATTTTTGCGGAAAACGGTGTGCGTCGCAGAGCCAGCCGTGTGGTGGCGGTCGGCGGCGGCAAAGGCGGGGTGGGAAAAACAGCGATTATCTCATCCATGGCTTATGAATTGAGCACGTTAGGGAAAAAAGTCGTCATAGTCGATGCGGACTTTTCCGGCCCCAACATTCATAAGTGGATCGGCCCGACCGCAGCAACGGCTACCCTTTACCACTATTTTACTGATCCGGCTCTTCATTTAAAAGACATTATCCAGCGCACGCAGTTTCCGAACCTGGAAATCATTTGCGGTGCGGCGCTGACTTTGCGCTCATCCAACCCGATGTATCTGAAACGGGTCAAGTTCAAACATCATTTGCACGAGCTCGATGCGGATATCGTCCTGGTCGATCTGAGTCCGGGAATCACCTACACCAATGTGGATATTTTTTTAAGCTGCGATGAAGGCATCGTCATTACCGTTCCCGAGCCAACCGCCATTTTGGACACGTATAATTTCATCCGCATTGCGGTGCTGAGACAAATCAGAAAATCCCTGGCTTTTAGTCATGCGGCCATCGAAGTTATCAACGCCTATGAAAAGAGCGTGGCCGTAAACCAGGATTATTCCCTGGCGAAAATATATCCCAGGATCGAGCGCGTCGATCCCCAGGCTTTTACGATCCTGCAAGGGTTGCTCAGGTTTTTCAATGTGCGATTCGTTTTTAATATGGTTTGGAATGCGGCCGAGGTCAAAGAAAGCTCTTACTTCAAAGACTTTCTGATGGATACTTTGGGAATCGAGACGGACTTTTTAGGCTTTATAACCTATAACAAAATCCTGCGCAAGATAGCAAGAGACAAACGGCCCTATATATTTTCAAAAATGAATGGATTCCTAAAGCTATCTCACCAGGTAGAAAAAACACCGCTTTCTATGTTTAAAAACTTTATAAAAACGCAATTAGACGTCGAAAGCAAAAACGGTGGCGCCGCGAGCATAACGGAAACGGCGTTATTGAATCATTCGAGATCAAACGGTCAGTTCCATTATAATTGAAAGGGTATCGTTCTTTAAAAGAGGAAGATGTGACGAAGAAGTAGGGAGAAAAAGAATGAGTGTACCGAACGGACAAACTCGAACCAGGACATGCTTAAAAAACTCATTATCGCTCTCCTCATCATGATTGTAACAATCGTTCTTCACTTGCCGCGAATTTTAATGACCATTTTCAGGTAATCTGAAATCGACTCTTAAAAGCGGTTATTTGGAGGACACTAAAATGATTATCTTAGCAAGTATCCTGATCTCCCTGTTTCTCTTCTACATTCTTCTTTACACAGGACGATAAACAAGCGGACGGGAGGATAGAGGTTGTGTTGTGAATGTTTCCGGCTCTTTGGAAAACTACTCTTACTTTTCCCGGCAAGGCGTCGGGGGTTGTTGAAACGCCTTGCCACCTACTTTCCCTCAAAAACGGGGGTATTTTTTCTCACCTTTTTCGCAACAGAAATGCGCACTGGGAAAAGGTCTTTGTCTCACGCAGCAGGGTGTAGCCAGCCGCATCTGTCGACCGGATGACCTGGCTTGCTTCTCTTCCATATATTTTCGCGCCGGTTAACAATCGCGCGAAAGTAAAAAGCCCGCGCGGCGATGAGGTGATGAGCAGATACCCCGATGAATTCCCCACGCGATATAGCTCTTTTAATAATTTTCCTTCAGAACGAATATATTCCAAAAGGCCGACCGCTGAGATGATGTCGATGCAGCGGGATTTTAGCGGTAAATGTTCGGCCCGGGCAAGGATGAAAGCCCGGCAGCGGGAGCGTCCGACCAGGGCCATTCTTTGGGATTGGTCCAGTCCGATGACCTTTGCCTGCGGATTGAAAACTTTCAGATGAACGCCCGTCCCCGTTCCCAGGTCCAGAATCGTTTTTCCCTCTTGCTCTACCTGGCCGGCCAAAAAGCGCACATTTTCCAATTCACGTTCCAGGATAACGTTCAGCGGCCAGGCTCGACGAAGCCGGTCATACGCAGGCGCGAGAAGATTCCACCGGTTCATCGGTTCACGTCCGAAGGTGCTTTTGCGCCATGCCTGGCAACCGCGGTGAGCTGGTGCATCGAATTACCTCATCAATATCAGCTTTTTCGTAGATGTAAACCGGGGTGTTTCCAGCTTATAATAATAGACTCCCGAGGGAAGCGCGACACCCGATGCGTCCCTGGCAGGCCATTTTGTGGCGTGGTAGCCGGCTTGCATAAGCCCGTCATAAATCGTCGCGATTTTCCGTCCGTTCAGGTCGAAAACGGCCAGATTTCCGTTGATCGTTTCAGGCACCTCATAGCTTATCGTCGTTGACGAATTGAACGGGTTGGGATAATTTTGCAGCAGGCTGTATCGATCGGGCAGGGAGATGGTGGCGGCAACGGGGCCGTAGAGAAGGTAAGTGCCGTAAGGAGAAGCTTCTTCCAGCTTGTAAAAGTACTGTTGTCCGGCGGAAATATCAGAGTCCACATAGTCACATTCTGTCCGGCCGGGAAGAGCGAAAATTTTTCTGTCATTGATTCGCCTGTAAAGCCCATCGGTTTGAGTGGCTCTCAGGATGTTAAAGCTGTTATTCTGAGCGGTGGAATGAATCCGCCAGGAAATCCGAATCCCTTTTCCGGAAGAGCCGTTTGCCTGCAACGACGCCTCCTCGACCAGTGTGGGCAGAACATCGACGTGCCAGGCAATCGAATCCGCCAGTTGGCCATCGGAGACAAATCCGGTGATACGAAATGACGGCGGCAGCGATTGGTTGGCAACCACCTTAAGAGCGGCGGTTTGTCCGATGAGAAAATCGTTCAGCTTCCAGCCGTACAAAAGGGAATCGCCATCCTCATCCCGGGCCTGGACGATGTGGAATAGAAGCACCTGGCTTTGGTAGGCATAGATTTCCAAATCAGCCGGCTCATAAGCGACGATCTCAGGAGGATGGTTGCTCTTAACGTTTTTCATAAAAGCAACAAAGGAGACGGAGGGACCGGCTTCGAGAGAGGCGGTAAAAACGTATTCCCCTTCCGGGCTGGCCGGGGACACTTTGCAGGAGGCCATGCCGGATGAATCGCTGAAAACCGGCTGGGGCGTGATGACCTGGCCGCCGTTCAGCGCAGAAAAATTTACCGGCGTATGCCACGTCGGGTTGCTGTATGGATCGGTTACCTTGACGACAAGATCGATCGTTGCCTCGTCGCCCGAAACGGTCTGGCTGTCGCCCGCTACTTTGACGAGGGCGCTCGGTGCATCGGCATGGGCCGTGAAGGAATAGCCTGTTTTGACATGATCAAAGAGTGTATCCATGACGGAAATGATATTGGTAGCCGCGATTTGGCCGGGAGTGAACACTGCCTGCGCCGCCCCTGAGCTATCCGTATCGACCGTCACGTGCTGCTCGCCGTCAAAATGGCCTCCGCCCGCCGTGGCGGCAAAGCGTATCGGATGGCCGAAAACCGGCTGTCCCTGGTAAGTCAGGCGGACTTGCAGCGGAAATTCCAATGGCTTGTTCACAACGACATTCGGGCTGTTTTTATCGTTTTTTTCGATGAGCAAGGGGCTGCTGCTGAACTGAACTGCGATCTGCTGTTCGATGCGGATGCTGTCCGGCAGCATAAAGGCGGAAACGATTTTTGTTTCTTCCGTGATAGAGGAGAGGTACGCCGTCGTCATTCCCTCCCCATTTGTCGGCTCCTGCGGCTGGATGATGTTGTTATTGCTTCCTGTTGACCGGATAAATATTCCAACGCCCGCAACCGGCTCGCCATATTGATCTTTCACTGTGACAAGAATGTGCGCACGGGCCATACCATCCGGCAGAACGGGCGACGCGGCAACAAGCCCGCTGTTATTCGCATCGGGTTTGCTCTGCGGCAGGTAGAGCGAAAAATAGACGCTGGCAAAGTCGGTTTTGACCTCGACCGTGCACGAGGTCGCTTTGCCCATGTAGAAAGCCGCCGCCGCAATGCCCGATGCATCCGTATCGAAGATGGCCTGCGACGCGCTTAAAAAATGTCCGTCGCCTGATGTTACGCGGAAAAGAAC
>METF01000274.1:4714-4781 GCA_001771235.1 Candidatus Zhuqueibacterota bacterium RBG_16_48_16 | reverse complement strand
GGAGCGATTTCGGCAGAGGCTGATGCGGCTGGCCTGTTTGAAAGTTGCCGTCAACAATGTGCAGTTG
>METF01000274.1:0-4689 GCA_001771235.1 Candidatus Zhuqueibacterota bacterium RBG_16_48_16 | reverse complement strand
GCGTAGGCGTACAACGGCGTATTCACCGCGCCGGGGATGTGAATTCTTGCTACGTTTTGAATGCCGGCGACAGGCCCCAGCGCCACAACCGCCCGCGCCATCCCAAGACCGTCGGTGGTGGTTATATATTCTGTTTCACCATTAAAAGTACATTCTCCCTGGAAAGACTGGAAGTAAACCGTGCCATTGGCGACAGGTTTTTTCACTGTGTCCTTTAACTGAACGACAATGGGTTCCGGCAAGGCCTGGCTGACCGTGCCGGTTTGATCGTCACCGGAAACGATAAACATGCTGTCGATCATGGCCGGAATTTCATTGAACTGTACCACAGCAGAATCATTCAAAGCTAAATTCAGGCCAAGGACTTGAGCCTTGATAACTTTGATTCCCGGCAGAAGGCTGGTTAAATAAGCCGTCACCTCGCCGTTTTCACCACTGAGCGAATCGGGCAGGACGAGGCTGTTGGTCTCTCCCGACGCCGTTATGCTTACGGCGAGTCCTTCTCCTGCGGAAGAACCATCCTCCGTCTTGAGACGCACCTTGATTTCCGACCTGCTTTCCCCGTCGGCGATGGCCGGACTCGTTGCTGTAATCGTCGAGAGCGACGGGCTGACCGGTATCGCCGGGTACTCCCAGCTCACGGGCGAATTTTGCAGTGGCACGCCGTTAAAGCGGCTGGTCGCTTCGAGCCTGTTCGCCGGGCCCAGGTAGGGGCCCCCGGGCGTCCAGGTGACCGAGGCGATGCCGCCATCGTTTGTCAAAACTTCTGCCGAGGATTGCCCCTGAATGTGTCCGTCGCCTTCTTTCACTTCAAATAAAACAGGATGGCCTGGTAGTGAATTTCCATATTTATCGGTTACATTGACGGAAAACGGCAATGGGAACGGCACGCCGGGGATGAGCGGTTGATTGCCGGCGCCGAGCTTGTGGAGAGCAAAGGCATCGCCGACTGTGGCTTCGGCGAGGAACTGCACGGATGAATCGGTCGTGCTCACCGCCAAGCCATTCATGCCAACGGTCGGGCCAAGAGTCCAGAGAACCGAGGCGTAACCGTCGTTGTCACTCGACACGGAAAGCTGTTGCGCGCCGTTTATCGATCCTCCCCCGGACGTTATCATAAAATCAACCGGCTGATTCGCTGCCGGTTCTCCCAGGTGATAAAAACTTTGGACGACCACCGGGTTTGCCAGCGTCTCGCCGGCCTTTGCCGTCTGCAAATCACCACTCACTTTGGCCAGCAACAGGCGCTGGGGCAAAGCGTAGGCAAGAAATTCAATCAGAGTTTCCGGGACAGTTTTGGTCGAGGCTTTGACCAGGCAGGTGTCCGGCGCCGGGCCGAGCGTTAACAAAGCCGATGCATATCCGTCCGCATCGGTGGCTACCGGCGACTCACCGGCCAGGACACCCCGTCCTTGCACCAGCTCAAATCGGACGTCGATGCCCGGTTGCGGAATGCCGGACGAATTTTTAATCCGAACGGTAAATGGCCGGGCGAGCGGCTGAAAGGCAAAGCCGGATTGATCGTTACCCGAAACATATTCCAGCGTGAGCGTTTCTCCTGGATAGGGAATGGCGATCTTTTGGTTGGCGGTAACGCCGGATTTATCGATGACGGACTTGTCGCTAAAGGTCACGCGGATGTCGCAGGATTGCCGCGAGCCCAATCCGAAATGTTTTTCCAGACTGATGCCGCTCAAATAACCTACGGCTGTGGTTACTTCGCGATGCCCCAACAGCTTTTGCGGGTTGCCGAGCCAGCCCGCCTCGTAGATATCGATTTTGCTGCCAATGCCGCCCAGGTCGCCCTGCGGCCCGGTGACGGAGACGTTAATGAAATTGTTTGTAATATTGGATTCATTTTGCAGGTAAATATTCTCGAAAAATTTAGCGGTGATGTAAATGTCCAGATCGCCGTCGCCGTCAAAATCGTAATAGACCGTACCTCGTGCATCGCCGCCAATGACCGCGGCGCCGCAATAACCGGCGGAGATAAATTGCCCGTTTCCATCATTCAGGCTGAGGATGGCAGTAGCCGTATTGTCGTAAACATTATTTCGCAGGCGATACAAGTCGAGGTCGCCGTCGTTGTCCACATCAAAAAGCTGGGCGGTGAAACCGTCCATGACCAGGTTATGGCTTTGGGTTTTGTCCGTGAAATAGCCGTTCCCCACATTTTCAAAAACATGCAGCAGCAACGGCGTATTGATGTCCGGCTGTTTGGTGTTGGCGACGAACAAATCCATATCGCCGTCATTGTCATAATCGGCAAAGGTCGCCCCGTCCGAACGGTTGCCGACGGCCACGCCGCGCTGGCCGGCCACCTCGGTAAAATAGCCGTCGGTATTTAGATAAAGCTCATTGTTTTTGTCTCTTTTGGAGATATAGATGTCATAATCACCGTCATTGTCAATATCGGCAACCGTCACTCCCTGGGTGCCAATTTTTTCCGTGTCTTCCACAGCCCCTTCTGCGCCGCGAATTTCCCTGGCAAAGGTGCCGTCGCCCTGGTTGATGTAGAGCTCGTTTTGCATGCCCCAATTGACGGCAAAGATGTCGATCCGGCCGTCGTTATTGGCGTCGAACGCCACGGCGCCCCGCGTTTCGCCGTCGATCTGCTCGATTCCTCTTGCGGCGCTTTCTTCGCTAAAATAACCAAAGCCGTCGTTTATGTAGAGCTGATTGGGTTCCCAGGTGTTGGCGTTGAAGAGGTCCAAATCGCCGTCGTTATCGGCATCGAAAAAGACCACGCCATGGCTGCAACATTCGTCTTCGACACCCCGGCTTAATGTTTCATCATTAAAGGTGCCGTCCGGTTGCTGAATGTAGAGGACATCGCGCCGGCATTGCTGCTGCAAACAATTGGCGACATAGACGTCCACCAGCCCATCCCGATTGACATCGCCCAGCGCAATGCCGTGACCTGAGTAATCGGGAGCGCCTAATCCGACCAGCCCTTTTGTCCACGTCCTGTCGACAAAAAACAGCTCGGTTTGATCCGTGTAAATTTTAAGATTGGAATAGACTGGCCCGACGATGGAAGGGTAGGTGAAATCTCCTCCCAGGTAAAGATATTTAAACCGCTCCACCTGACCCGGAAAATTTAAAGTCCTGATGAGCTCATTGTTGATATAGAGCCGCAGGGAGCTTGGATCGTAGACAATCTTGAATGTGTACCTTGTGCCTGTATCCCAGAATTTATTTCTAAAGATAAATTGCTCATCCCGGGTTGCCAATCCCATAGAGCCGAGGTCCACTTTCATCGAAGTCGAGCCGTCGGCATTACGATAATTTAGCCCGGTGCGGATATACAGCCAGGAGCCGTTGCCGTAGAGGACATCCGCCGTTCCGCCTTCCAATGAGGTCAGAAATGCCACGTGCTGTTTCGAGCTGTTCGCTTGTGTGTAGGGATTGAAATTATCGATATCCCATTCTATGGTGGCGGTTTGGGGCAGGCGGTTGTTGAAAGCGACGATGAGCTTACTCCCGGTTTCGACGCCCGTCCGGGTCGACTGCCAGCCTTGCGGGGTAAAAAGGCCGTTGTGGTTGGTCAGCGCGGCAAAATCGTCCTGCGTTTCCGCCGACAGGTTGTTCTGGTATAGCAATCGGGTGTGGACTTGCGCATGAGCCGCCGATAACACCAGCCAGGCCGAAAGAACGAACACAGCAAAGTGATTTCGCGAGGTCATTTTTTTATCCATCATAACAATAAGAATTCAAAAAGACGAGAACTACAACGAGACTTTTCATGTCATTCAGGAGGAATCTTTGTTATGTGGTGAAAGGAGTTCGTCTCTTTAACACAGACCGCGAATGACAGTTCTTATTGCGATTTTCGCCGTAGCTCTTGTTTTCGTCCAGACAAAGTAGCAGCAAAGCCCTGGTTTTGCGATTTGAATTGATGTTGTGAGGAGTGCTTTTGTATCCCTAACCACGTGGGTCTAATCCGCCTTAGTGTATCATTTCATAATTTCATCTAGTGTTTAGTTCGTAGTTCAAGCTTTAGCTTGCTAATTTCAGCCTAAAGGCTGGACTACGAACTTTTACTTTTTCTATAACCCGACAAATAATTCTGAAATGGACTACTTAGCTTGCTGCGAGGTAGCTCATTTCTATTCGACGAACAGATCCACCAGCTTGAATTTATCGACATCCACCAGCCCCTGGTCCGTCAGTTTTAGCTTGGGGATGACCGGCAAGGCCATGAACGACAGCGTCATCAGCGGATCCTCCAGCGTGACGCCCAAAGTTCTTGTCGCCGCCAGCAGATCGTTCATCCGCGAGCTGACGTATTCCAGCGGTTTGTCGGACATCAACCCGGCGATAGGCAGCTCCAGCGACTCCAGCACCTTGCCGTCGTTGACCACGACGATCCCTCCGCCCATTTTGTTGATGGAGGTGACGGCTTTCAGGATGTCGCTGTCATCAACTCCGACGACGATGATATTATGGCTGTCGTGGCCGATGGACGAGGCGATGGCGCCGCTGCGCAGGCCAAAACCTTTGACCAGCCCCTTGCCGATGTTGCCGGACGCCCGGTGACGTTCTACGACAAAGATCCTCAAGAGATCGTTTCCCGTGTCGGATAAAATATGGCCGTCAGCGGTTTTGCAGGGCAATTCCAGGTAATCGGTCACGATCTGGTCGGGGACGACGCCGATGACGCGGCATATTCTGCCGTGTGCCGGGATC
>METF01000273.1:22846-24153 GCA_001771235.1 Candidatus Zhuqueibacterota bacterium RBG_16_48_16 | reverse complement strand
TGCCGTTTAAAACACCGGCTTCGATATCCGCGCCGTCAGCGATCAGCTCTCCGGCGATTTGCGCGAAGCCTTTCCCGGCAGCAATGAGCAACGGGGTTTGATCCAGTTTTGTCTTATAGTCGACCTTTGCGCTATTTTTTAGCAGCATGGTGACGAACGTGTGGTCGTCGCGCTCGATGGCAAAAGTCAGGGCGGTCTCGTCCAGAACGGAAGGCTCATCGATACGCGCGCCGCGGTCGATGAGCATTTGGCCGATTTCCGTCGCGCCATTTTGTGCGGCCATCATGAGCGGCGTAAAGCCGTCGAACGGTCGCCTGGCATTGACATCGACGCCCTCGTCTAAAATTTTTTTAACAGCATCGGCATTCGCCGACTCGATGGCTTTCTGCAGATCGGACAAGTCCGAGGGAAGAATGAGAGACGGGAAGAGTGTCATCACCAGAGCGAGTATTTTGACCATGATCGGTTTCATCATTTTATCGCATCTTTCATTGATCTGTTTGCTGACTTGGATAACCGGTTAAACTCCATGGGGATTGAATTGTTCGCTTGTTTCCTCTGCCGGGATGATGGTGCCTCCCATGAGGAAACAACGCGGCGCCAGTTGAATGATAACAAAATATTGAAAATTCACAAGGAGAAAATAAACCTTTTGTAAGACATCAGTCACTGGTGGTTGAGAGCAAGGTGTAACTTATACCTACCGTGCCGTACCGTTTTTTACAGCCTAATTTGAGCGATTTTGCCTTGGAACGTTCACCTGAAGGCATCATGTCATTCTGGAAGAATCTTTGTTTTTGTACGCAAAATTACAAAGACCTACTGAATGACACTTGAATCGCTCAATTTGCGTACAGAAAATCTTGGGTCTAGGGCTGGTTGTACCCTCATCGGGCTGCCCCTTGTCCTGCCTAAAAGTGAGATATTGTCAGAATTTTTGTTTTGACCTTTCTTCATATTGTCTTAATTTTCTATATCATTTCTGTAACCGATCGCAGGGCTCTTGCGACAAGGCAAAAATGACAGGATGACAGGATTTGATCGGATGGACAGGATCAACTAAAGGTGGAATCTTATCGTGTCAATCTTGGCTAATCCTGTGATCCTGTCACAGAATGGCCAATACTCATAGGAGCCAGTGATCGGATACCATTATGTGAGAGCCTGAAAGATGACTTATCCCATTTTTAGCAAAATCGCATTTCACCAGGTCACGGCCACCTGGTTTGGCAAATCATTCGAGCAGCCGAGTCCGCCCCAGGTTTTCGGCTGGCCGTCCATTGCCGCCGGGAAGCATACGCTCATTC
>METF01000273.1:22717-22827 GCA_001771235.1 Candidatus Zhuqueibacterota bacterium RBG_16_48_16 | reverse complement strand
CAAAACGCTGGCAGCGTTTTTATGGTGCATCGATTCCCTGTTCCGTTCAAGCCTGGCTGCCGATCCCGATCTGTTTTCCCGTAATCCCGAGGGCGTTCACACGCTTTATA
>METF01000273.1:12193-22575 GCA_001771235.1 Candidatus Zhuqueibacterota bacterium RBG_16_48_16 | reverse complement strand
CGCCTCACCTGCGGCAAAGCATGCTGAGAAAACCGCCGCACATTCTCATCACCACGCCGGAATCCGTTTATCTGCTGCTCACTTCGGAACGGGGACGAGAGCTTTTTCCCCAGGTAAAATACATCATTGTCGATGAAATACATTCCCTGGCTGGCAACAAACGGGGCGTCCATCTCAGCCTGTCGCTGGAGCGGCTGATGGCGCTGACCAAAGACGAGCCGGTGCGCATCGGGCTTTCCGCGACGCAAAAACCGCTGGAGCGCATCGCCGCATTTTTGGGCGGACAAAAATACGACGGCAGCCGCCAGCGCTTTCAAAAAAGGGAGGTGGCCATCCTTGACTGCGGCCAGCGCAAGGATATGGACGTGCGGGTCATTTCACCGGTCGATGATTTTTCCGATGTGCCGGAGGCGACGGTCTGGCCGGCTGTGGTGGAAAAAATATACTCGCTGGTCTTGCAGCACAAGTCCACCCTCGTTTTTGTCAATATGCGCGCCCAGGCGGAAAAGCTGGCCCGCCAGCTCAATGAGCTGCATCACCAGAAAACTGTCGGCAAAGGAAAAGAATTCGCCCTGGTGCATCACGGCTCGATTTCGCGAGAGGCCCGCTATGAAATCGAAGCAAAGCTGAAAAATGGGAAAATACCCGTGGTGGTCGCGACGGCTTCTCTTGAGCTTGGTATCGATATCGGCAGCATCGATCTGGTGATCCAACTGGAATCGCCCAGGAGCGTGACCAGCGCCTTGCAGCGCGTGGGCCGAAGCGGCCATCTATTGCGGTCGACCAGCAAAGGCATCATCATTCCTTTCTACCGCGCGGATCTCGACGATGCGGCGAGTACGGTGAGAGATATGAAGAATACCGCTATCGAGGAGACCCAGGTGCCGGAGAATTGTCTGGACGTCCTCTCGCAGCAGGTGATTGCGGAAGTTGCCATGCGAAGCTGGGATAGGAAAGCGCTGTATCTTTTGTTTTGCCAGAGCTACTGCTACCGACACCTCTCCGAGCCTTCCTTCAATCGCATCATTGATATGCTGGCGGGACGGTTTGAAAATAGAAATCTCCAGGCCTTGCAGCCACGCCTGGCCTGGGATAAAGTCAACGACCGCCTGATTGCGCGGCGCGGCACCCGGCTCAACGCCGTGCTCAATGGCGGCACCATAGCCGACCGGGGTTATTTCGGCGTTTACCTGGAGGGCTCCAATACCCGACTCGGCGAAGTGGAAGAAGAGTTTGTCTTTGAGTCACGGATTGGCGACGTGTTTTTCCTGGGAAATAACGAATGGCGAATCAACCAGATCACCAGGGATAAAATACTGGTCACACCTTTGGCTTCGGTAAAGCCCCGGCCGCCCTTTTGGAAAGCCGAGCCTTTGTACCGGGATTTTTCCTCCAGCCTGCACATCGGTTCTTTGCGGCGGGAAGTCGGCGGGCTGGTGAAGGAGAGAAGCGCTATAGATTTCTTAAAACGCGAATGCCACACGGACGACGCTTCGGCGGTAAACTTGCAGGCACATCTGAAAAGCCAACTGGCCCATACGGGCGTTTTGCCCACCGATGACCAGGTGGTTGTGGAATGGTTTCGGGATGCCGTGAATGAGCCACAGGTCGTTATTCATGCGCCCTTCGGTGGGCGGGTGAACGGCGCCTGGGCCATAACGCTGGCTGCGGCGATGGAAAATAATTACGGAATCGAGGTTCAATACACCTTTAATGATGACGGCATCATCATTCGCTTGCTGGATCAGTCCGAGCCGCCCTCGTTCGAGGATCTGTTTGCGATTTCCCCAAAAGAGGCCGAGCGGCTGCTTTTAAGCGCCTTGCACAAGACGCCCATGTTCATCACCCGTTTTCGCCATATTGCCATGAGGGCGCTGCTGTTGCCACGCTCCCGGGTGAATAAGCGCATTCCCTTATGGCTGCAGCGGCTGCGGGCGTCTGACCTGTTGCAGGCCGTGCGCGATTACCCGGAGTTTCCGGTCATTGCCGAAACATACCGCGAATGCCTGCGGGATGTGCTGGACATCAAGGGCCTGGAAGAGATCATGCGACGGATACAAGAGAAGCACATCGCCGTCCACATCGTTCACACGCCATCGCCCTCACCGATGGCCTCGGGATTATTGTTTCGCTTTTTGTCCGAGCATTTGTATGAATACGACAGGCATCGTGCGCCGGCCCTGGCTTCGGGGATCAGCAGCGAGCTGTTGGCGGATATCATGTCGCGTCAGGAGATTCCGCAAATCATCGGCAAGGCACTGGCAGAAGAAGCCGAGCGGGTCTGGCAATATTTAGCCCAGGACAAAAAAGCAAGAGACGTCGAAACCCTGTTTGAAGTGATTGACAAGCTCGGACCGCTGGATGAAAAAGGATTGGACAACAGGGTGGAGGGTGATCTAACGGGGTGGCTCGACGCATTAAAAACGGATAAGAGGATCGCAAGCGTTCAATGGCCCGACAAAGGCTGGGTGACGGCTGAGAACAAGCATCTTTATCATGCTCCATCGACTCCCGACCATACCGCCGAGCTGTTGAGAAGATTTTTCAGCGTTCGTGGGCCGCGCTCTTTTGAACGGATTCAGGCCGCCATTCCGGTTACGGATGCACTGTTGCACCAGGCCCTTGACAAGCTTTGTCAGGATAAAGAAATCATCAAAGGACAGCTCCTGGCTGGCGAGAAAATGGAGCAGTGGTGCGACCGGCAAAACTTTGCCTTTTTGTACCGAAAAGCCGTCGCCGCTCGCCGGCAAGTTTTGCAGCCGGCGACAAGCGAAGACTATTATGCTTTCTTTTTGGCCTGGCACAAGCTGACGACAGCAGACAATAACGTCAGCGATATTTTGCGGATGTACGGTGGGCATCCGTTGCCGGTCCACGTTTTTGAAAGAGAGATTCTCAGGGCGCGTTTGGGATCGAATGAGAGTCAGAAGAGCATCAAAGAGACCATGATGGGCCTCATTTCTTCCGGCGATCTCATCGTCCGCGCCCGGCGTGAGGACGAAAGCGGCCGCCTGAGAATCGATTTCTTACCACGCGGAGGTGGCAGCCTTTACGAGTCCGGTTCCAGCAAAAGCCGCCAACCCGAATCAATGGATGAAAACTCGCAAAAAGTGTTTCGCTTTCTGCAAAATAACGGCGCCAGTTTTTTTCGCGACATACTGCAAGGCTGCGGCATGACGTCGATGCAGACTGAAAAAGCCCTGTCCGGCCTGGCAAAAGACGGGTTGGTAAGTTGCGATCATTATGATTCTCTCCTGGTCGTTCTACAAAAGCTGAATCATAGCGATATTATATCTTCTTCGGACTGGCACCGGCAGATTCGCTCATCCTGGTCGGTCGGATTACGCTCTCACCGCCCTGCGGGATCGAAACGCCATGAGGCAAAAGAACGATACATAATGCACCAGGGCCGCTGGTTCCTGATCTCTTCTTTTGCGGTACAGGGTGCGGAAATGGATGCCTCGCAGCGGGCGGTGCGACAGGCGCGCTTGTTGTTGGACCGCTATGGCATTGTGGTCAAGGAATGGTATCGGCGCGAGAGTGGCTTGTTGCCCTGGTACGTTATTTTTCAGCAGTTGAAGCGGATGGAGTGGAGTGGGGAAGCAAAGCGAGGCTTTTTTATTCACGGTTTGTCCGGAGCGCAGTTTGCATTGCCGGAGGCCGCTGAGCTTTTGGAAAAGATCCGGCAGGGGACATCCACGATCCGGGATGTGCCTGTGTTACTGTGCGCCGTCGATCCGGCGCTGCCCTTTGGAGGCGTCGTAAGCTGGGACATTAAAAACGCGGCCGGGGAAAGACTGGCTGTGACAAAACTGGCGTCGAACCATTTCTTTTTCGCAGGTGCCCGCCCGGTTGTGTATTGCGAGGCTTATGCTTCCCGGCTGTGGCTGACGGATATGTTCCGCGACGAGGATATGCCGTCGTTCGCGCGGGAAATCAAGAGATGGTTTTCGCTGCTGGCGCCGCCTCGCCCGATCAACAAGCTAGTCATTGGCCAGGTGGATGGTGAGCCGGTCGTACAAAGCCGTTTTAACACCTGTTTTCAAAATGAAGGTTTTGAGCAGGAAGGCGATAAACTGGTGCTGTGGCCATCAAAGGCCGATTAGATCCTTTTTGATATTCGGAATCAAAAAGTCGATCCTATCGGGTTTTAACTTGAGTTCCTGCAACAAATTCTTGTCAAGATTGCTTTCTTCAATCTCTTTTACCTCGGGGTTTAGCGCCAGTAAATTGATTAATTCGTTGGTCAGGTGCACGACTTTAAGAGTGTCGCGGTTAATATGGTTTTTATGGTTCGCATCATGGTGGAGCATGGCTACCTCTACAGCCAGTTTGGGCAGGTTCCACAAATCGAGCAAATATCCGCCAATTTGTGTATGAGCCGTCTCCCCATAACCTAATTCCGATTCGCATTGGTAAAAACCGAGATGCGGATTTTTCGCTTGAAAATCGAGCATCGATTGAAACCGCTCGGGGAAATACTGCAACAAGACGATTTTGCCAATGTCGTGGGTAATGCAGAGAGAAGTATTTTCCGGTCTGACCGGCCTGCCAAAGGCCATCCTGTAGATGAGCAAAAAATACTTGTTGACCAGTGACGAGTGCTTGATGATTTTTTCGAAATTCTGCATCTTCTCCGGGGCGATCTGCAGGTCGGCTGCCAGGGCGATTGTGAGAATGATGTTTTTTACCGTATCCAGTCCCAGGATCATGATGGCCTGCTCGATGGATGCCGTCTGGCCTCTGCCAAAAAAGGCTGAATTGGATATTTGCAGAATGCGCGCCGTGACGACGGCATCCTCGCTTACCAGGTTGGCAATCTGCCCCAGCGAGGCGCCGGTGCTGATGGCCTGGGAAAACTTTTGATACATGGCCGGCAGGGTCGGCAGGTTACTGGCGCTGTCCATCAGCTCGATTAGCTTTTTCTCTTTGAGCGCTTTTTGAATCTGGAGAATGTGATCGATACTTACCTTGAGCTCCGTGTCGTCCCAGGGCTTGGGGAAATAGACTGTGGCGATGCCGTTGGTCAATGCTTTGATGACCGCCAGTTGGTCGACGTAGCCGCTGAGAAAGGCGCGGAGAGCATGCGGATGTTTTTCCCGTACCTGTCCCAAAAATTGCAGGCCATTCATTTCGGGCATTTTAAAATCGCTGATCACCACGTCGACCGGCTGTTTTTCCAGAATTTCCAATCCCATCTTGCCGCTGTCGGCGGTCAAAATATCATAGTCAGCCTGGGAAAAGGATCTTTTCAACGAGTTCAGAATATATTCTTCATCATCGACGAACAAGATACGAACGGATGAATCTTGTGTCATGGCATCATTCATGCGCAAAAACCTCTATCATATTTGCTGATTTGATCGGTAGCTTGATCGCAAAGGTTGTGCCTTCTCCAACTTTACTTTTCACTGTCAAATCCCCCTTATGTTTATTCACAATGATGTCGTAGGATATACTCAGGCCAAGCCCGGTACCCGACCCTACTTCCTTTGTTGTAAAAAACGGATCGAAAATTTTTCCGATGATTTGTTGCGGAATGCCGGGGCCGTCATCGCGGATTTCGCAAAAGATGTATACATCGTCACAATAGGTTTTGATGCTTATTTTGCCGGCATCCTCTCGACCCTGAGACTTGATGGCATGCGCGGCATTGACGATGATATTTAACAGAACCTGGTTTATTTCGCCGCCGTTGCACTCGATCAAGGGAAGGTCTGACAAGGACTTTTCAATTTCGGCGACGTATTTGTATTCGTTGCGCGCCACTACCAGGGTGCTCTCGATGCCGGAGTGCAGATCGTACGTTTCGATAAATTCGGCATGATCGATTCTGGAAAAGTCCTTGAGATTTTTCACAATGGAGGTCATCCGCTGGAATCCGTCGGTACATTCGCCAAAGATATCTTCGACATCCTTGAAAATGAGGTTCACGTTCTCTTGTTTTTTTATCTCCTCAATTTCAACGATACATGGATGTGATGCCGATCCGTTTCCATTACCATTCTTGAGCTTGGGCAGGAGTTCCTCCCATGTCTCTAAATACTTTTTGAGAGACTGATAATAGTTATGCAAGCTGTTAAAATTGCTTGTCACAAAACCCAGGGGGTTATTCAGCTCATGCGCCACACCCGCCGCTAGCTGGCCGATGGAGGCAAGCTTTTCCTGCTGAACCAGCGAGCTTTGTGTTTCTTTTAATTTTTTGTTGGTCGCCTGTAGCTCCTCGAGCATCTGTTCGCGCAACCGTTCCTGCTCGATGTGTGCCGTTACGTCTCTTAATGTTCCGCGAAGCTCGATGATATGGCCGTTTTCATCGCGAAGCGCCGTCGAGGTTTCACGAACGATGATCCGGCTTCCATCCCTGCGCTTGAGAGCGATTTCGAAATCTTTGACATAACCCTGTTTTTGTATCAGCCGCAGCAATTTTGCCCGTTCTCTGAGGCTGGAATAGAAATCAATGAGGTTGAAGGTGTTTAAAAGCTCCTCTTTTGAAGTAAATCCGAATAATTCCAGCCCTGCCTGGTTAATATCCAAAATCTCACCTTCGGGCGAGCTGATGATATGCGTCTCTTTCGAATTCTCGAACAGGGTTCTATATTTTTTTTCGGATGTTTTTAGCGCTTCTTGAGTTTTTTTCTGTTCGACGGTATTGCCGATCCTCGCCGCAATAGCGTTAATCAGAACCCGCTCGTCTTTGGTAAAAGGCCCTTCAAAGTCCATGGCGCGCTTCTCGGCATAAAAAACTTCAACGCGTCCGCCAACCTTGCTGTTGATAGTAATTTCCTGCGCCAGCTTCCACGCCGTCCTTTTAAAACTTTTTGTTGTATATTCTTTTTCTCCCAGGGTGATGCGAGCGCAGGTAATATCCGGGTATTGCCAGCTGGGAGGGATGATCGCCAAAATCGCTTTGATCATATCCTCGATGGTCTTGTCCTTATCCTGCAATACTTCCCCGATCCTGAAAAGGCAATTTAGCTTTCGCTCGCTTTCCAGCAGTTCGTTCATCAACTGGCTTTTGTACAGCGCCATTTCGATGCTCGCACGCAGCTCACGGTCGTCTACGGGTTTTTTCAAAAAGCCAAAAGGTCCGGTGGACTTGGCCCGCTGGATGGTCTTTTCATCAGAATGCGCCGTAAGGAAAATGACCGGGATGTTCCAATGCGAACGCATGAAATTCGCCACTTCGATGCCATCCATATCGCCCTTCAAAACAATATCCGTCAATACCAGGTCGGTTGCATGTTTTCGCGCCAGTTGAATGGCTTCTTCGCCAGAAAAAGCCACGCCGACGACATTATAACCATTTCCCTCAAGCTTTCTCCTGATATCCATCGCGATGATGGCTTCGTCTTCGATGATGAGTATATTTTTTTTCAACAAGAATCTGTTCCTTTCACCACATAACTTAGAATTCGTTTAACACCGATTTGTTATGAGAGCTGAATAATTTATCCTGATCGCCCTCATCATCGAACGGTATTATTTTTTTTGGGTCGAGCTCTGGCTTATTTTCGGTCTTTTGGCTGGCCACCGGTCGGGCCATCTCTTTTTTTATTTCCTGTGTCTGTCGTTGCACCTGCTGCTGCCCACTGACAGGCGAACGCTTGATTCGATAGGAACACAGGCTTTCACGCAGCGTCTCGGATTTTTGAATCAATGCCTGCGTCGATTTCGAGGACTCGGCGGAATTCACGCTGTCGCATTGGCTCATCTGGTTGATTTGTTCAACGGCTTCGCCGATTTGAAGTATGCCTTCGCTCTGTTGACGGGAGGCTTCGGTAATTTCCGCCATCATCTCGCTCACCTGGTTCACCTGTGCATTCATCTCCTCCAGGCTGGCCAGAACTTTTTCATTCAACATGACGCCCTGTTCCGCATTTTGCACCGAGTTTTCGATGAGCCGCGCCGTTTCCCGGGCCGCTTCGGCACTTCGCATCGCCAGGTTGCGGACCTCTTCGGCGACCACGGCAAATCCCTTTCCGGCTTCTCCTGCGCGGGCCGCCTCGACCGCTGCGTTGAGTGCTAACAAATTCGTCTGGAAGGCAATCTCATCGATTGTCTTGACTATTTTTGAGGTCTCGTCAGAGGAATTTTTTATTTTCTCCATAGCATGAGACAAGTCGTTCATATTGTCGACGCCTGTCCGGGCGGTGCCTTTGGTGGCGTCCGCCACTTTTTGCGCTTCCTGGGCTGTGGAGGTGTTTTGTTTTGTCATGGTCGCCATTTCGTGCAAGCCCCTGGAAATCTCGTCCAGGAACCGCGCTTGTTCCGAGGTGTCGGTGACGCAATGTTTGCATCGATCCGACATGCCGCTCGCTGCGCCAACAACTTCATCGACCGATTCTGACATGTTCCTGCACTTGCTGTCAAGAGTGGCTATCGCTTTATTCAATGATTGCTTCAGCTCGCCGTTGAGCTCGCGGCTTCCGGCTTTTAAGCGAATGGAAAGATCGCCGGCGGCTACCTTTTCCATGACAGATTGAATTTCGTGAAAAGAGCTGTCAAAGGCCCGGTGTACGTCGTTCAAGTTATCGAGAGCCGTATTGTACCTTCCCGGCAACTGGCTTGAATCTGCGTGCCGGGTGCCATTGCCCGAGAGCATTGCTGTTTTCGCCCGCTCCATTTCATTCAGGAAGCGGTTAAGAGTATTTTGCAGATCGCACAAAGACTTTGCAAACGGATCGGAAAAAGAATGTGCCGGCTCAGCCGTACTGAAATCTCCTCTCGCAAGAGATTCAATGGTCTCCTTATATAAAGAGAATCGATTTTTCGGCGCTTCACCCCCGTCCTGCGAAAGGCCGGCATTTTGAACGGAAATGCCATTTTCATCGATTAAAAAGGCCTCTGCTGAATTCGAATCCTGGGGTCCTCGCATTCCGGTGCGAGTTTTTTTGCCATAAAAAGCCAACAGAATACCGGCCCCCGCATTGAGTAGAAGGAAAAGAATGAGTAATGTGAGCAACTGAGATTTGTACGCGGCGTTGGTATGTTGCAGATCGGATTCCGCACCGGCATATTGGGTCATGCCGGCCTTTTTTATTTCGATTAAAACATCCCGCACCTCGGCTGCGTCATGATGTATATTTTCCCAAAGCACAGCCAATTCCCGGTCCGCTTCCTCCTGCTGAGAAGCGAGCTGTGCTTTTATTTTTATCACGGATTGATTGAGCGTAAGATGCGATTGCTCCAGTTTATCAAAAAGCTTTCCCAGGCCGGGATATGTGCGTGACGTTTTCCCTCTTTCCGGGCTGCTCAACCATTTGATCAAATCGCATGCCTGGGCGTTCGCATCCATGTTCGTATCGTTGAGCTGGCCGCTGCCTGTTTCCTTCCATATTCCGATCATCCAGTCAAAATGCCATTTTTCCAGTTCATCGATTTGCATTAAAAGGCCATTGGACTCGCCTGCCAACGCCGTCTTTTTACTGAGATCGGAATAATGGCTCCATCCCACAATCCCGATGGCTGCGAGGAACAGCGATGATAGCAGGGTAAAAGCTATTATTTTTCGCGAAAGCGTTAATTCATTCACTCGAGACCTCCTTTTTCACCTGGCACCAGTTGTCCCAAGAGCGTCTACAAAGTCGTGTCCATTGTTGAGGTTCCCGTTGGGATCATAAAAATCACTCGTCTCAAATGAGATTATAACATCTCATTACCATTATCGGCATGCGAGACAAAAACTTGAGCAGCACTTTGGATTTTCGGCAATGAATATCGGACAAAACACCTGCAAAAGAAATCATTGTATTTAATCTCCAAAAAACTAACTTAAACCCCTATGAGTGAACCTACTCTCGTCGACATTCAAAATGCGGCCGCCATTTTGAAGCCATACATCCACCGAACACCCGTGCTGACCAGCCATTCCGTCGATGCCCTGTGCGAAGCCCGGCTATTTTTCAAATGCGAAAATTTTCAAAAAGCAGGCGCCTTTAAAATTCGCGGTGCGACGAATGCGATTTTCTCACTCGATGAAAACCAGGCTAAAAAAGGCGTGGCCACCCATTCATCCGGGAACCATGCGGCAGCCTTGGCTCTGGCAGCGCGCTGGCGCGGAATATCCGCTACGGTTGTCATGCCAAAAAACGCCGCTGCGGTTAAGATGAATGCTGTGCGTGACTATGGTGCTCATATTGAGTTTTGCGAGCCCACCTTGAAAGCGCGGGAGGAAGGACTGGTCCGTGTGGTGCAAAACAGCGGCGCTGTTTTTATTCCGCCATACAACGATTTCCATGTGATCGCCGGGCAGGGAACGGCGGCGTTGGAGCTGTTGCAGGAGGTTGCCGGACTTGATTACATTTTGGCGCCCGTGGGCGGAGGCGGCCTGCTCAGCGGCACCGCCATTGCCACCTCTGCTCTCTCCCCTTCGACACGGGTCA
>METF01000273.1:11874-12012 GCA_001771235.1 Candidatus Zhuqueibacterota bacterium RBG_16_48_16 | reverse complement strand
CGCACTATTTGGGAGAGAATGAAAATAATCGTCGAACCCTCCGCCGCCGTACCCCTGGGCGCTATACTGACGCACAAGCGGACGTTCATGAACAAAAAAGTCGGGATTATTCTATCCGGCGGCAACGTTGATCTTGAT
>METF01000273.1:9736-11744 GCA_001771235.1 Candidatus Zhuqueibacterota bacterium RBG_16_48_16 | reverse complement strand
AATTGTTAGTATTTTAAAAGTCAAATTTTGCCATTTTTGAACCAAAAAACTCTGCACCTTAACGCCGCGGTCCCAGATGACGCGGAGGTGCGCAGAGAGCTTAAAAATTCGTTAATTCTCTTATGGCCACTAAAACTACAGCCAAAGTCACTGCTGTCCAAAATAATTTAAAATCGTAATAAATTATATGTTAGAATAGAAAAAGTAACTTTTACCGAAGAGTATGAACAATTCATAAAACATTACCAAGAGACTTTGCAGAAGAATAAGGTAATAAGGTAAGGAGGGGAGGTCGTGTTCGTTATCTACTAAGGTTCTTAATTATAAAATAGGGTCGCTGATATCCAAAAAATTCGATAAAAATCTATTTTGGACAAGAGTGAGCCAAAGTGAAAAGTCGGATGATAATCTATCAATTCCGTTTACTAAAAAGAGGGTGTCATTCCTTTTGGCATCTTTGTCAAGTGCGCACAGATTGAAAAAAACGCAAACGGGTATGAGTATTCCTCCTAAAAAATGCCATTACGGCGTGTACGATGACACCATTACAAAGATTCTCAAGAGAATGACAGTTATGCTGAATTGGATTCACGGTAAATGGTATTCGGTCTACTGCAACGATGCATCCGACACACCACAAGTCATTCCTTAAGGGATTGACATGAAAAGTTTCGTTGTAGTCCTGATTATCGACAAGAATCGAATAACTTTCTCTGCGACCCTAGCAGGGTTGAACTTTCGATCTACCCGGAGGAATGTAAAATGAAGCCACTTAAAATTCTGGTACTTTGCTTTTCCCTGGCCTTGCCTCTTGCGGCGCAAACCGGCGCAGATGCAGTCCGGACTTTTACGCTAAAGAACAGCATGGATTTTATTGTTCTCGAGGATCATTCCATTCCCAACGCCAACATGTATATTTTTTGGCAAGTCGGCTCGCGAAACGAATATCCCGGCATCACCGGGCTGTCCCATTTTTTCGAGCATACGATGTTCAATGGTGCGAAAAAATACGGCCCCAAGCAGTTCGATCGCGTCATGGAAGCCAACGGCGGCGCCAACAATGCCTACACGACCGAAAACGTCACGGTCTATACGGACTTTTTCCCCAAAAGCGCTCTCGAGCTGATCTTTGACCTGGAAGCCGACCGGATCGCCCATCTTTCATTTGACGACCAGATGATCGAGAGCGAGCGCGGTGTCGTTTTATCCGAACGGATAACCGGCATGGAAAACAGCAACTGGTATTTCCTGGAAGAACAGGTAAAAGCCGTGGCCTTTATGGCTCATCCATATCGATGGCCGGTGATTGGCTATGAAGCCGATATCAAGGGCTGGAAAAAATCCGATCTGCAACGCTATTTTCGAACGTATTATGCGCCGAACAATGCGGTGGTGGTTATTGTCGGTGATGTGACACTGGAACAGGTCAAAAAACTGGCCACAAAATATTTCGAGCCGATTCCGGCGCAGGAGCCGCCGCGCCCGATCCACACCACCGAGCCGCAGCAGCTTGGCGAAAAAAGACTGGTGGCTCACAAGGATGTCACCACGCCGAATATTATGGTCGTCTACCATGTCCCCGAGGCACGATCCGAAGATTATTATGCCATGGAGCTTTTGAACGCCATTCTGTCGGAAGGACGATCTTCCCGGCTTTATAGCCAGATTATCGATGCGAAACAGTTGGCGACGGAGGTTGCGACCGATCTGCCATTATCCATCGATCCCAATCTTTTTTACATTTATGCGGTCGCGAGAACAGACATCTCCGAAGATTCTTTGGAAAATGCGCTTCTTGAAGTGGTGGAAAATGTGAAGCGAGGGATAACCGAGGAGGAATTGGAGAAAGTGAAAAATCGCAAACTGGTAGAGTTCTACCGCAAGATGGAAACCATCGATGGCAAAGCCGATAACCTGGGGACATACCAGGTCTATTTTGGCGATTATAAGAAATTGTTCACTGCCGCAGATGATTTTCAAGAGGTGACGGTGGCGGATGTACAGCGGG
>METF01000273.1:0-9722 GCA_001771235.1 Candidatus Zhuqueibacterota bacterium RBG_16_48_16 | reverse complement strand
CGGGTGGCACAAAAATATCTCACTGAGGACAATCGCACTGTTGGAATTCTCAAAAAAGCCGGGGAGGAGTGATCATGCAAAGAATAAAAAATACCATTTTGCTGGTTTGTGCCGTTTTGCTGGCAGCGCTGTCCCTGGTTCAAGCTGCTGATAAAACAGCAGGCTTTACTTTGCCGGCCTATCAAAAAACGACACTGGAAAACAACCTGACGCTCTACCTGATGGAACAGCACGAGGTGCCACTGATCTATGTCGTTTTTGTCACCCCTTCCGGTGCTGTCAAGGATGGGGAAAAGTACGGCTTGGCTTCGCTTACCGGCGATGGCCTGTTGTTCGGGACGAACAACTACAGTAAAAAAGAAATTGAGAACCAGTTGGAATTTCTCGGTGTCAGGTACGGCGTTTCGACTTCTGCCGAGGACACCCGCTTTGAAATCTCTTTTTTGAAAAAGGATTTTGACAAAGTGATGCCGATTTTTAAAGAGATTGTACGCTTCCCCACCTTCGATGAACAAGAATTTGAAAAGAGGAAAGTGCGTCTGCTCTCGGAGCTTGAACAGGCAAAAGAGCACCCGCGCCGCGTCATCGGTGCCTATTTCAACAAGTTCCTCTTCGGCGAACATCCTTATGGCAACCCGACGGACGGAACGTTGTCAAGCGTCGGTCAAATAGTCGTCACGGATCTGCGATCCTTTTACCAGCAGAATTATCGACCGTCATCGTCGGCCATTGCGGCTGCCGGAGACTTTTCTTCGGATGAGATAAAAAATCAGCTCGTACAATTATTCGGCGACTGGCAGGGAGATGAACAACCGGTCGGATCAGCCGCTCAAGGACAGGCCAGGTTTGACCGCAGCCGGGTACTTTTGGTCAATAAGGAAGCTGCCACGGAAACGCAGTTCCTGATCGGATCGTTTGGGATCGAGAGAAAAAATCCGGACTATGTCGCCGTCAGGCTTATTAACACCGTTCTCGGCGGACGTTTTACCTCCTGGCTGAATGATGAGCTGCGGGTGAACCGCGGCCTGACCTACGGTGCCTACAGCTCCTTTAATGCCAGAAAACAGACCGGCACGTTTTATATCTCCAGTTTTACTAAAACCGAGACGACCGTTGAAGCGATTGATGTCGCTTTGGAGGTGCTCGCCCGGCTGCACGACAGCGGCGTCAGCGAGGATGTGTTGAGCTCGGCGAAGAACTATATGAAAGGCCAGTTCCCACCTGATTATGAAACCTCCGGCGACCTGGCGGACTTTATGTGCGACATGTTCATTTATGATTTTAATGAATCGTATATCAACGATTTTGAAAAGAACGTGGACAGCGTGACTGCCGAAAGCGCCAGGCAGATCATCGATAAATATTTCCCCAGGGACAATATGCAGCTCGTCCTGATCGGCAAAGCGTCGGCCATCAAAGAAGGTGTCAGCAAATACGGAGAACTGACCGAAAAAGAAATAGACGCCGATGGATTTTGAATAAAAATTTTGCTTGTTTAATTTCGGAGAAATTCTTATAATGCCGCCGTAAGGAACGTCAGTAGTTTGACATGTAAGAAGATGTGAAGAAAGCAGGCTATTTAGGTCTGCAGGGCTGGGGAGATCACTCCTTATACTGAGAAAATCATTTCTCAGCTTTTAAATCCAAAAACGTGATGATGATGTGTTGGGCCTAAGAGTTCTTTTCACAATGGCAACTCGTGTTAGGCTTCCAATCCTGTTCCATTATTATTGCATCCCGTGATCGACATCCATTTTGTTAAGCTTCGAATGAGCGTTTAGCCTGCATAATTCATGAATTGACTGAATGTGCGTCGAACATTTGTCACTTTTTATGAATTATTCAGGTCAGCTTGCCTATGCTCCTTTTTTGAGATTTTTGCATCAAATGCTCTCAGGTTGATTGGGCAGGAAGCATGACTTCCAGGCATTGGCTTCTGAGATGTTGCTTTCCGACTCGCGACTTTTGCTTGGCATTTATATGCAAGGAGCATACGCATGTATCAGGTCCAATTCAGCCCACGCGGCCAAAGAATTGCCACGCCGGGCAACGAGACCCTGTCGCAGGTAGCGGCCCGAGGCGAGGTCATTATTCCTCATGCCTGTGGCAAAACCGGCCGGTGCTCCACCTGCCGTGTACAAATTTTAGCAGGCCATTCCTCTTGTTCTCCTCGCACGGAAAAAGAACGCGCCATCGCTCATAAAATGCGGTTTTCTCCGGACGTTCGGCTGGCGTGCCAGACTGTCGTAAACGGCGACGTTGTGGTGAAACAGCTCGTACAGGACGATGAGGACGTCCATTTTTCCAGTCTTTACATTAAAAATAGTCCGCCCGATATGTTTGGCGTGGAAAAACACATGTTCATCCTTTTTGCCGACATCCGGGGTTTCACCGCCTTTGCTGAAAAATTTCTACCCTACGATATTATTTACGTGTTGAATCGTTATTTCCATGCCATGGGCGAGGTCATCAAACGGCACGGCGGGCATATTGACAATTACATGGGCGATGCACTACTGGCGCTGTTCGAAGCGGATGACCCCCGGGAAGGAGCAAAAAGAGCGGTCCATGCCGCGTTGGAAATGCTGGACACCGTGAAAAAAGTCATTCAGCCCCATTTGAATAATTTCCTGGGCAAAAATTTTAGCATCGGCATCGGTTTGCATTACGGACTGGTTGTGGCCGGCGCAATTGGTGCGTTTGCCGATAAGCGCGCTACGGTCATTGGCGATGCCGTAAATTTTGCCAGCCGCGTTGAAACCGCAAACAAAGAGGCGGGAACCGAATTTCTCATTTCCGAGGAAACCTACGATCTCGTTCGAAACAAAATCGCCGTGAATCGCTCGATTCATGTTTCCATAAAGGGGAAAACAGGAAAGCATAGCCTTTTTGAAGTTATTGGCCTGCTGGAGGAGGCCAGGGCAAAAAAAGGCCGATTTTGGGCACCGCAATACGACCTCCTCCCGGAGCTGCATCTTTGATCAGCCACTCTTTGTCGCATCCTGTTGTCACCGGCGTTTTCTCCGGGAGGAGTTATTTTGTATAGCATCTTGCTCGTACTTCCTGATCATTTATCAATTTCGTGAGATGTTTTCATAGCCGTGATGAGTCGCATCTGCAAGATTGCTCACTGGCAAAGGGATAACTGAACAAGGAGGGAGGGGGGAAACATTCTGATTTACCAGCCGCTATTGCATTTAATAAATTCGTTTAATATAATAAGCCGTGCAGGAATACCGTGGAGTTTTTTTGTGTGTGTCGTGGACTATTCTTTAACTCATAGATTAAGGATAGAACGATGTTGACGGAAGATAAAAAATTTTTTGCAAATGAAAATCAGATTATCATTGCCCTGCTTGCGGTTATCTGTGTCGTTTGTATTGGTTTCATTCTTTCTGTTGCCAGATCGATCGTATTGCCGTTAGCGCTGGCTGTTTTTCTGAACTACATCCTCAATCCTTTTATCGGACTCTTTGAGCGCCTCAAGATACCCAGCGTCATATCGACTTTGCTGGCTGTATTGATCACTTTCCTGGTCATGGTCTTTCTGGGTATTATGATTAGCAACAGCATCGAAAGTTTTGCTGAAGAACTGCCAAAGTATGAGGCGAGAATCAATGCGATTACCCAGAACACGCTAAAAATCCTCAATATCCCACCCGAAGCATTCAAAAGCGCTACGGGTTGGACGAAAGATCCGCAGATTGCCGCTGTTCTCGGTGATTTGTCCATAACAGGCATAATGAGCTCAATCCTCGGCTCGGTGACCACTTTCTTAGCCAATTTCCTTCTCGTTCTTTTGTTTTTACTGTTCATACTGATGGGGCGTAATCAATTGATCCATAAATTAGAGCGTGCTTTTGAACCCAATATCTCGAAGAAGGTATCGGGCATTATTTTGAATATCAATAAAGAGATTCAAAAATACCTGATCGCAAAAACGTTGATCAGCCTGGCGACGGGTCTTTTAGCAATGCTGGTGTTATCGCTGTTTGGTGTTCAATTTGCCCTGATTTGGGGAGTCCTGACTTTTTTGCTTAATTTTATCCCCAACATCGGCTCGGTCATTGCCACTATTTTGCCGCTGACGATTGCGCTCATTCAATTCGATAAAGTGATCATGGTCGTATGGATCGCTCTCTGCCTGACTTCCATCCAGATGGTGGTCGGAAACATCATCGATCCCAAAGTCATCGGCCGGAGCCTGAACCTTAGCCCCATCGTCGTATTATTTTCGCTGATGTTCTGGGGCTGGCTGTGGGGGCTTATCGGCATGTTTCTTTCGGTGCCCATCGCCGTGATGATCAAGATTATTTTTGAGAACATAAAGCAGCTTCGTTTTGCCAGTGTTTTGATGAGCGATAACAGGTGAAAATTCACTTTCATCGGAAAACAATAGCCAGAATGGTCAAACCGACTCGCACGGAACACCGTTCCCCCTGGCTGTGGGTGCCCAGCCTGTACTATGCCGAAGGACTGCCGTATGTTATCGTCATGACCGTGTCGGTGATCATGTACAAAAAACTCGGCATCTCCAACACGGACATTGCGCTTTACACCAGTTGGCTGTACCTGCCGTGGGTGATAAAACCGCTGTGGAGTCCCGTTGTCGATCTGTTTAAAACAAAACGAGAATGGATCGTTTTTACCCAGCTCATCATCGGCGGCGGCCTGGCTTCGGTGGCAGTGACGTTACCTTCGCCCCATTTTTTCAAGATAACGCTGCTGATTTTTTGGCTTATCGCTTTCAATTCCGCCACCCATGATATTGCCGCTGATGGGTTCTATATGCTTGGACTTACGCAACATCAGCAGGCATGGTTCGTGGGCGTAAGAAGTACATTTTACCGTTTTGCCATGCTCACCGGCCAGGGTCTCCTGGTCATCCTGGCCGGACTTGTAGAAAGCCATAGTGGTCTCGAAGCCGTGCCGATCAAGGTTCATACTACGGAACAGAGGCAGATTCATTATGTCATGGACGACACGGTGCTTCACCAGGCCAATAACGACGGCAAACAACGCCTGTTACACGCACCGGACGAAGTGTTCATTTCCATCCGACCACTTGAAGCCAGCCAGTACGACAGCCTGATGGAAGTGTATCATCCGTCGGAGCAATTTAGTCAAAAAAGACACCCGACTTTGGGACAAAAATTCGTCAGCAACATCGGCGCCGTCTATTTTTGGCTTGCTCGACAGCCCGGCCCTGGAGAAGAAATCATTGTCCAGCTCGGGCGAAAAAGCGGGGATAAAAGCTTCTCACTGCTCGAAGGCTCGCGCCTGGTTTTTAATGAAAAGAACTGGAACAGGCCCGTACCGGCTATAATCCAACCGGATGCAAAAATCGGCTCCAAAAGCTCCGCGCTGTTCATTGCCTCGGCGGGGAATATCCGGTTATCCTGGGTCATTTCTATTGCCTGCTTAGCGGTGTTGTTCGTTTTCTTTTTCATCTATCATCGATTCATCCTGCCGTATCCGCCGGCAGACAGGCCTCGTGCTCCTGAAAAAATTCACATTTTTTTGAGAGAATTCGGCAACACCTTTGTCCTTTTTTTTAGGAAAAAGAAAATCGGTGTAATATTGTTCTTTCTCCTTTTCTATCGGTTCGGTGAAGCGCAATTGGTAAAACTGGCTGCCCCGTTTTTGTTGGACAGCCAGCAAGTCGGCGGCCTGGGACTCACCACCGGACAGGTGGGATTCGTCTACGGCACAGTGGGCTTGCTGTCGCTTACAATCGGCGGACTTGCAGGTGGCTTTCTCGCCGCCAGGGATGGACTGAAAAAATGGCTTTGGCCGATGGCTTTGGCCATTCAACTGCCCGATTCCGTTTACGTTTATTTGGCGCATTTTCAACCGGAGAATTTCGCAGTTGTCAACGCCTGCATAGCCATCGAGCAGTTTGGCTACGGGTTCGGCTTTACGGCCTATATGCTTTATATGATCCATATTTCGGAGGGTGAATTCAAAACCGCCCATTACGCCATAGCGACCGGCTTTATGGCGCTCGGCATGATGCTGCCGGGGATGATCAGCGGCTGGATTCAGGAGCTGGTGGGCTACCGGGATTTTTTTATGTGGGTTCTTTTTTCCACTCTGCCCGGATTGATCGTTTTATTCTTTTTGCCCCTGGATGACAAATTTGGCAAGAAAAGTGATTGAGAATTATGGATGTTTACAAAAGGCAACGTGTATTTTTTTAATGGTAATTCATCATTTATTTATCTATATTGGCGCCGTGAACATTCACGGAGACATACATGCAAAAAGACAACACAGCATCACAACGACAGACTAAAAGACTGGAAAGGCTTGCTGATCAGGGTGTATACCGTAAATCACTTTTAGTACACCAAGATTGCACCAAAGTATTCGAGCATATAAAGCCATATTTTGCGAATCCCAAAAATATCGATGAGCTGAAAAGATTGGCTGATACATTACTTTTAGCCAAGCCAATAAATGTTTCCAAAGTCAGGCAAATTAGTCCCTTTAGGTATCCGGGTGGGAAAACCTGGCTTGTGCCTGAAATAAGAAAATGGATATTTGATTTAGATTATAGACCGACTCTATTTATTGAGCCGTTTGCCGGAGGAGGTATTACATCGTTAAGCGTAGCGATTGAAGATTTGGCGGATCGGGTAATTGTAGCAGAGATT
Organism: Candidatus Zhuqueibacterota bacterium RBG_16_48_16; assembly: GCA_001771235.1. Lineage (GTDB taxonomy): Bacteria > Zhuqueibacterota > Zhuqueibacteria > Residuimicrobiales > Sediminimicrobiaceae > Sediminimicrobium. The sequence goes on along the minus strand of METF01000273.1, from coordinate 3,066 downwards.
GATCCGGATGTTGCGTCGGTATGGAAAACAATACTCGCCGAGCCTGGCATTTTGTGTAGGAAAATATTGACTTTTGACGTTACCAAAGAAAATGTGACCAACGTTATTCATTCAGAACCAGACAATATTACAGATAAAGCCTTCAAAACTATAGTAAAAAATCGTACCCAAAGAGGTGGAATTATTGCCCCCGGGGCGAGTCTTGTGAAATCCGGCGAAAATGGAAAAGGCCTGAAATCTCGCTGGTACCCAGAAACATTAGTGAGAAGGATACGAACGATTTATGAATTTAAACATAAAATAGAGTTTTATGAAGGTGATGCATTTGATATAATCGATCAATACAAATTTGAAAAGTATGCGGTATTCTTTATTGATCCGCCTTATACCGCCGGAGGGAAAAAGGCTGGCAAAAGGTTATATAGATTCAATTATATCGATCATGAAAAGCTTTTTGCTGTAATGGGACAGATTATGGGCAAATTCATTATGACTTATGATGACTCGGAAGAAGTAGTTGAAATGGCCAAAAAATACGATTTAATGGTCAGCAAAGTACCTATGAAAAATGCACATCATGATGTTAAATTTGAGCTATTGATTAAAAAGTCTGATTAGCTTATCTCTTTTCCCTGTCAAATAACCTTGCAGCTCTATTTCAAATTTTTCTTTAGAAATGGGTTCACCTGCCGTCAAACCTTCGACAGAACTTTCAAGTGTTGTAAATATGGTGCTACGTACTTTTATTTCCCTCTGACGATTTTCATAGCCAACAATAAACCAGGCAATATCTGCATTGGATAACGATGTAACTTTTTTCATAGGGGCAAGTGACTCAAAAAACGATTTATCAATTACAATTGCCATCTTTTTCCCCCATCGGCGAAGAGTGGGAACCTTCGTTTCCAATTGAGGCGCCAATCTTTTCGGACCGGAACTACGAAAATCAGGTCTACGATTCTTGGCTGGAAATAATAATTCGCTTGGATTTTTTTTGATTTCGGCAAATTCATTACTCATGGAGGAACCTGAAAAATAGACTGCTTGAATCTCAAGACCACACCAATCGACTATCTTTTCATTAGTGCTCAGTTTAGTAAGGATTAAATCTATTTTTCCTACATATTCTTTTTGTACTTCACCTTGATAGTCCACCTTCTGTAAAAAATTCACTTCCTTAATGAGTGTTGGATATTCTGTTCCTAATAGTGTCTTACCAATTTCCTTAAATATCGTATTGTTCTGCCAAAACCGGTTTGGACAGAGAGCAACAAAATCAGGTCTATTCTCATCAATTCTCGCTCGTCCATTATCTAGTAATTCATAACTTACCATAGTACAAACACCGCCAGACTTGTTACAGCTTTGAAGATCATTACGATATGGGCATTTGATATCCTTCGTGGTTTTTATGAATGCTAATCTGCTTTTTTCTGCCGGATTTATATCATAAAAGAGCTGTCCATACCATTCACCGATCCCGTATCGAACGTTCTTATTTTTTGGCATGTGTCTCTTCCTTGATTTCAAACATATTTTTTCTTTTGTGTTAAAATAATGAATATTCTTGCACAATTCAAAGTCAAATATCGAAAGTCTGGGAGATAGTGTAGAAGCGGCTTGATATCAATTCATTAACACACCGAAAAGATGTCAAGAACTTGACGTGCCCTTCAGTTTCCCCTGCAATCGCTCGGCAACCCATCCCCCCGGAACAGCTTTGGGGTATTTCAAAAAATCACTACAATGGATTTCAACGCCATCCTTTGCCGCACTCGAATATTGCGCCTCAACCTCGCCGAGAATGTCTAATGCGTGAACGGCGTTCATTGTATACTCTTCGCCACGCAAATAGCGCTGCAGAAAATCGACAAGCTCGAAAGCGAAGGGATCCTCGTAAGCAATTTTTTCGTACTGCCAAAAGTCCCGCCATTGAATTTTTCCCCCGGTGACCGACCTTTCCCAACGGTTGGCCGGAGCCGTTTCTTTCCATTGCACTTTTAAACCGTACAAGCCAAAAACAAGCGTGCCGCCTTCGCCCTCTATCGTTATTTCCAGCGGGCCGAACTCGGAATTCACGCGGCGGTACCAGGTCCATAGGGAGGTGTTGACGGCGCCGTTTTTGTGCTGGCGGCGAAGCGCGTGATAGTCCTCCACATTGCAATCGATGATCGTTTTTCCATCGGTGCTCAACCGCTGCGGAACCAGCAGCCGGGCCACGGAGCTCAGCTTTTCTGTTTCGCCAAAAAAGGCTTTGCTTAAATAACCTTCGTGACACATGTCCAAAATGATGCCACCGCCCGATTCTTCAAGCCTCCAGTTAAAATCCGGACGTTGGCCGGAGTATTCTTTATTTCCTCCCAGCCCGGCTCCGACTTCGTAGCCGAACAGCATCCGCGCATGCAGGGGTTTGATCCGCGGCAGCAGCTCCATCGCCTTTCTAACGCCGGGCGTAGAAAGCATATCGTGAACGACGCCGTTATAAAATCCCTTCTGCTCAATAGCCTTAACAATGGCATAACCATCCGCGTAATTCGGCGCCAGGGGCTTTTCCATAAACAGCGCTGTGGAGCCGGCGTCGAGAAAGGGCCAGACGTCGAGCATCACTTGTCGCCGTATGCCGGTGGAAATGGTGCAGTGATAAACCATGTATTCCTTGTTCAGCCTGCGGCCGAGCTGGATGGCGGGTTCCACAGCGCTGAAGTAATTCTCCAGGCCGTATTGTTTGGCAATCCTGGCCAGCTTTTCACTATTGCGTCCGACGCCTATCGGTATTGGCTTGATGATGTCGCCATCGATTTTGGCGGAGCGGTTTTGCGCAATCGACTGCAAGGCGGCCATGGCAATCTGTCCCATGCGGCCGGTAACGCCATGAATGACGACCGGCACGTTCAGTGTGCTCATCTGGTCTCCTGTTGGCGTGAGCGATTTTCATATCCGAATTTTTCAGGCACGGATCGCCTTTTGCCGGAAAGCCAGTTCCGCGTTAAGGACGGAACCGCCGGCCGCACCACGGACAAGATTGTTCGACAGGGTCACGAACCGGACGATCTTTTTTTCAACGGA
>METF01000272.1:5098-5989 GCA_001771235.1 Candidatus Zhuqueibacterota bacterium RBG_16_48_16 | reverse complement strand
CCGGTATTTTTTCATCAGGATGAGAACCAAAAACAATCCAAAAATGAAAGCAAAACTGATATAGCCGCTTTTTCGTACCCAGGGCGGAAACGGAAAAACGACCACGGCCAGGGCCATCAGGATCAACATGGTGAAAACATCGATAATCCGTTCGATCACGATGGTGCCGAATACCGCGCTGGACGAAACCGTCTTTTTTTTACCGACCATATAGGCGCGCAAAAACTCGCCGAGATGGGCGGGGAGAAACACGTTTGCCATGTAGCCGATCAGCAGGGATGATAACAAAACGCCGATTTTTATCTCTTTGATGGGATTAAGCAGGTATTTCCAGCGGATGCTCCTCAGCCAGTGGCTGAAGAACATCAGCAGAATCGCCGGGATGACATACAGGTATTGCGCCTGCGAAAAAGCATCCATCATCTGGCTGAAATTCACTTTGCGAAAGGCCAGGTAGAGAAATAAAAAACTGATCGATAATCCAAGAAAGAGTTTCCAGTTCTTTTTTATAGCGTTCATCTCACATTCCGTAAATTCGATTTCTCTGTCAATGAATTACAACAGTATACGCTTTTGGCTATGATTTGCAGAATGGCGAATGTAATGATCCTGTTCAATTTTCACAACAAATTGTTTCTCCGCCAACTTGAGCTTGCATTCGCGGCTATTAATAGCTATATTAACGCGATTTTTTGCATCGCAGGCCACCACGGGTATTGTTCTGCCGGCGGAAGAGACGGAGGAACAAGGCGTCGTTTTAAAGCAAAAACGACTTGTGATTGGTTACCATTTAGCAGCAGGCCATTTCCTTAGACGAAAACAGAGAACCATGCTTGAGTTAAGAAAACATAATCGCAAAGGCCGGTTGATTGCCGTTGAGGGACTCGACGG
>METF01000272.1:3515-5033 GCA_001771235.1 Candidatus Zhuqueibacterota bacterium RBG_16_48_16 | reverse complement strand
TTTTCACAGAGTGGAATTCCTCGGTGATCGTTAAAAAAGCAACCAAGAAAGGCAAGAAGCGTCAGCTTTTAACGCCCTCGACGTTTTCGCTCATCCATTGCACCGACTTTGCCGATCGCTACGAGCGACAAATCTGGCCTCTGTTATGCGCCGGTTATATCGTTCTGGCCGACCGTTATTTTTTTACCGCTTTTGCCAGGGATGTGGTGAGGGGATGCGATGCCGAATGGGTGATGCACAATTACAGTTTTGCCTCACTTCCCGATGTTACCTTCTATTTCAATATCGACCCTGGGGTTGCGGCAGCACGAATTCTGGAGAGCCGGCCACGTCTCAAGTATTTTGAGGCTGGAATGGATCTCAACCTGGATGCCGATCAATACACGAGTTTTCGCATCTTCCAGGGCAGGATCCACGAGGGTTATGGTAAATTGAGCGAGGAATTCGATTTCACGGTCATCGACGCCGAACAGTCCGTCGATATTCAGCAACAGATAGTGCGCAAAATTGTTCGAGAGCGCATCGATCTCCCGGCGTATAAGTGGAGGGTGAGGAGAATAGCATGAGGTTTTACGGCAAAGGATTACCCAACATCGACGTTGCTGATCTGACGGGAAAGTTGATCGTTCTCGAAGGCGCCGACGGCTCGGGCCGTTCGACGCAAACTCGAATTATCAGAGACTGGCTTGAGGGGAAAGGTTTCGCCACTGTCAATGTCGGCTTAAAGCGATCCAATCTTGTGAGCACCGAGCTAGAGAGCGCCATGAAAGGCAATGTGCTGAGTCCCAATACCTTGACTCTTTTTTATGCCACTGATTTTGTCGATCAACTGGAAAATACCATCATACCTTCTCTGAAAGCCGGTTTTATCGTCCTTGCGGACCGCTATATTTATACTCTTATGGCACGAGACATCGTGCGGGGAGGAAAGCGCGAATGGGTCGAGTCGATTTATAGTATGGCCCTGGTGCCCGATATGGTTTTTTATTTGGATGTATCGCCGCAGTTTCTGGTGGAACGGACTTTTCAAAAAACATCCAACCTGGATTACTGGGAAAGCGGCATGGATATTCAACGGTCGCGCGACATATTTGCCAGTTTTATCAAATATCAGCGCAGGATGAAACAAGAGTTCAGACTGATGGCGCAAAAGTATGATTTCGTCACCGTCAATGGCAATCGCTCGCCGCGCGCCATCGCTTCCGAGATTCTGAAGAAAATCGAAGCTTTGCTCATAACGGCCTGAAGGGGTGAATTCCTGTCACTCGGGACAAATTAAAAGTCATTATTGCCTCCATAGACATCGGCACAAACTCCACGCGGTTGTTGATCGCCCGCAGGTCCGGCCGGTTGCGCCTCATTCCGCTGCATACAGAAGAGCGCATCACGCGGCTTGGAGATGGCTTTGATGATATGGGCAGCTTGTCGGCAGAGGCCATGAAACGGGTTGTCGATGTGCTGCTTGAATATCAACTCATCGGTCGCGGAGAAGCCGTCGGCGATTTCACTGTTTTTGCT
>METF01000272.1:3214-3436 GCA_001771235.1 Candidatus Zhuqueibacterota bacterium RBG_16_48_16 | reverse complement strand
GACCGGGGATGAAGAAGCCATCTATTCCTACCTGGGTGTCATCAGCGACCTGTCCGTTCGGGATCGCATCCTGGTGGCCGATATCGGCGGCGGCAGCACGGAATTGATCCTCGGCGAGGGGGTAAACATCCTCTGCAAGAGCAGCATAAATATCGGCAGCCGCAGACTGCACAACCGCTTTTTAAAAAGCGATCCCGTAACGCACGATGAGATAGAACGACT
>METF01000272.1:3065-3205 GCA_001771235.1 Candidatus Zhuqueibacterota bacterium RBG_16_48_16 | reverse complement strand
GCTTACGAAGGAGCTGTCCGCTATTCCTTCGGACTTTGACCGGCAGGCACAAACGGGAGTAGCCGTCGGCGGTACGGCGACGACCGTCGGCATGATGGCCGGCCGTATTCCAGTTGCCAAAGCGAGCAGCGTCCATCATT
>METF01000272.1:139-2953 GCA_001771235.1 Candidatus Zhuqueibacterota bacterium RBG_16_48_16 | reverse complement strand
TCTCGCCGGGGCGATGATTTTTCAGGGGATTTTCGAGCGGTTCGGTTTTGCGGAAATGGTCATCAGCCTGAGGGATTTGCTGTTCGGGGTTTTGCTGGATTCTTTTGATGATTCAGAGCTCGTATGAGAAATAATACGAATGTATTGATCTTTTCTGTTGAATGCATTATTATATGCAAGTTTGTACCAGCATTGTACCTGTACGTATCGAAGCAAGCTATGTTAAGAATATCAGCGACAAAGCTTAGAAACAATTTATTTACATATCTTGATAAAGTAAAAGCGGGAGAAATTCTCATAGTCCTTCGTAATAAAGATGAAGCGGCTCGTATTGTACCCCCGCATACTCAAGAGTGGCGCGATAAAATGAAGGTGCAACCCAAACTCAAAGTAAAGCCCGATGAGCTGATACAACCAATGGATGACCTCTGGGAATAGAGTTAATGGCAAAAGTGCCGGAACAAATTGTCAGGTTGGTTTCTCGTGGCTTAATTGAATTCTCAGAAAAAGGATACCGGCAACTTTTTGAAGGACCCTTTGATGAAAATGATGTTCAGAATGCTGTCATTTATGGCACTGTGGTAAAGAAAGAGAAAGACCAAACAAAAGTGGCGAAATACAAGTACACTATTATCGGTCCATCGCTTAAAGGTGATCCTTTGTATTGCTGTGGGAAAATTCGCAAGAAAAGTGATGACAAAAAGTATTTCATTATCACATTTCATGGTGCAAGTCTATGAAAAAAAATCAAACGCATGAACATCGATGCCCCTTATGTGGACAAGGTACAACCCGTGTTCAAAAGATAGATTATAAGCTAAACGATGAAAACGGGAAAGAGTTCGTAGTTCCAGATCTTGAAGTCGAAGTTTGTGATTTCTGTGGTGAGCGTATCTTCAATATGGACGCGGTATCAAAAGCTCGCCGGATTCTTGGATCTCCACACAAGATTCTAATCCGTCTGAAGCCAGAGTTGCACGACACACTTGTAACTCGTGCCCAAAAAAGTAGACGCTCGCTAACAGAAGAAGCGGAACATTTGCTTGCAGAAAGCCTGCGAGAAGCAAATTAGTGCACTGATTCATTTTTGAAAGGATATATCAATAGAATTTTGTCAAGAAGGGTTGCTGGATACCCACATGCAAGAAGGCACGTTCTACGAGTACTGCCTCGCCAATGGGGATCTCGAGCGCAGTGGAATACAGCGCTATCATCCAGCTAGCCGTGGGGCAAGTTATCGACGTAGATGTGCCGCTCTCCTCCAGATCTCACACATTCGACTACAGCCAGCATTTGCTCTAATCGATGTCAAAGTGACCAAAGACAAAATGGCTTTTATTTCCAGCCCCTACCGAACACCTTGCCCTCTTTTTACGTCTAATTCGTGAATTCAATTTTTCGCAAGAGGAGACGCTTGAACCTGTTCACCGAGACTGTTTTACTCCAACGCATCAAACTGGGAGACAGAGGCGCGGCTGAAAAACTCATTGATGCGTATTACGAACAGGTGTATGCGTTTCTTTTTAGTTTCTGCAAAAACAAAGAGACTGCTGAAGATTTGACACAGGAGACATTCATCAAAGTGTGGAATTCATTGCACGGGTTTAGCGGCGCCAGCCGGGCGTCGACCTGGCTGTATCGTATTGCTTATAACACTTTTATAGATTGGCGGCGACGGCAAAAGACATTTTATACACTTGATGAACGTCATGATACGCCTATTGATGCAGTTCCCTTTGACGATGTCGCCGAAAAACTTTTCCATAACCTTAGAACGCTGCCAGAGAAACAGCGCGAGGTGATTGTTCTGCATTATCAACATGATTTGACATACGGTGAAATTGCCAGGATTTTAGAGATTCCACAAGGTACGGTCAAATCACGGCTCAATGCGGCGCTCGAGTCGTTGCGGCGGAGCGAGATTGTCAAGGAGCTTTGAGATGAAGAATTCGATAGATAGACAAATAGCGGATGTACTTAAAAAAGAAAAGCAGGCTTTTCCGTTGCCTTCGCCGACTCTGAAGCAACGGTTGTATGCATCCGCTCCGTCACGAACGAAAAGGATTGCCTGGAAGACAATGCTCGGATTTGTCTCGGCGATTATTATTCTGTTATCGATTTGCCTCGAACATCCGTCAAGGCCGATCATTGTCAATAACTATTTTGAACCGACAAAGGTGGTGGATTTGAACGATCTTGATTTCAAACCGACAAAAGTTGTGCAATTAACAAAATAGGAAGGTTGATATGTGGCGACTATTCATTATTCTATGCGCCGTACAACTTGCATTCGCCGGTACGGTGGATATTGAAATGTACCTTTATGATAAAGCAAAAAACCAGATTTCTGAAATGGGCAAGCAGACGTATGCCTGGGGTGGGCAGGAAAAGAATCGCGCTGTTTATGAGCTAAAACTGTCCGCCGACGGTAAGCTAAGTCTGAGTGTTGACAGCGAGGATGTTATGTACCATCGCCTCCGGGAAGCTACTCGCACGGAATTAGTACCGATGGAAGCGCCTGCTTTTGATAGAAAATTGCGTTTCATCATTGACGACAATGACAGACCGTTTTCGGCGAATGATATTGTATTCCGTTTTGAAGAAACAAACCTGGTAGATGAGGCCAGGCAACTATATACCATCCGCTATTATGCGTTGAACAAAAAGGAGATGCGAGAAAAATTCGGCAAGACCAGTAATGGTACGAGCTTGGATGAAATAGACGGCCGCGGCGATGTTAAGATGATTCTTGGAGAATCGGACAAATTGGTCAATTATTTGGTTTTTAACTTGAGAGATCAGGAGTCGAAAACT
>METF01000272.1:0-133 GCA_001771235.1 Candidatus Zhuqueibacterota bacterium RBG_16_48_16 | reverse complement strand
AACCTGGAGCGTGAAAAAGACAAAATCTACGAGAAAGAGTCTTCTGATATTTCCGCTCCGTTCGTATATGCCCTGCAATATGAAAGGAGCGGAAATATCAGAAGACTCTTTCTCGTAGATTTTGTCTTTTTCA
>METF01000271.1:5725-25041 GCA_001771235.1 Candidatus Zhuqueibacterota bacterium RBG_16_48_16 | reverse complement strand
TTTCGGCAATCCGGCTGCGCAGCCTGGGGTTGTTGATGAGGACTTTGAGCGCAGCCGCAAACGACTCCGTATCGTCACAATCGACAATAAAACCGAATTTGCCGTTTTGGATAATCTCATCGGTGATTCCGGGGATTAGGTGGGCAACAGAGGTCAAGCCGCAGGCCATGGCTTCGAGCAAGGCGTTGGGTTGTCCTTCCTGCCGGCTGGGATGAATAAAGAGGTCCGCCGCTTTCATATATTCATGCACGTTTGACCTGTTGCCTTCGAAACGAACGGCCTGTTGCAAACCAAAGGCGGAGATCATCTCGTGCATATTCTCAACATAAAAATCGACTTTCGGATCGGTGCGGCGGAAGGCCTGCCGCGTTTCCAACGGTCCCAAGACAACGAGCATAAATTTCTTATCGATTCGTTCCTGAAGCTTGTTCAAGGCCTTGAGCAACCGATCCAGCCCCTTGATGTAGCTTACGGTGCCAACGGTGAGCAAAACGATCTTATCCTGGGGCAGCAATAATTTCTCGCGCAAACAGGTTTTCTGCTGCTGTGTGGCCGGTCTGAATTCCTGGGTGTTCACGCCGTTGGGAATTCTGATCGTGTCGTTTTTCCCTCTCAGGACGAAATTGCAGGTATCCTCCAACAACTGGGACGTGGCAATGATGGCCCGCGCATTTTGAAACAGGTTTAGCCTGAAAAACCCGTAACGCCGCCCCCTGATCGTCAAAGGATCGTCCACGTTCAGATTGGTGATCTTTTGAACCAGCGGTATGCCGGTGAACATGGAAGCCAGATTCACCGGCGCATGAAAACCGTGAGAATGCAAAAGATCGTACCTGGATTTATTTTTGGCAATGAAGCCAAATATATTCCAGCCGAATTTCAAATGGCTGAACCTGGACGATTTGTTGCGGAGAACACGAATGACCGATATGCCGTCGACAACACTTTTGCCAACCAGCTCGGCGTTATCCGTCCCCGTCAATACTTCCACGCGAATACCCATCTTAGTCAACTGCAACGCCAACCGGTGGGCCTGCAATGCCGCTCCCGAAAATTCCGGGAAATAGATCCAATTCGTCATCAAGATACGCATAGCTCGCTGTGTTCTCCAATAATACCTAGGACTAGAACAAAATTTTGGTTGTCATTCAGGAGGAATCTTTGTTTTTACTCACTACCGGACACTTTTTGGAATCGAAGTGATTTCAACGTGTTTGTCATGCTCGAAAGCTTTAATCGGGCATCTAAAGTGGCTTAAAAATGTGGATTCCCGCTAAAAACATGCGGGAATGACACTTATCATCAGACAAAATGAAAAAGTGTCCGGTAGCAAGTGTTTTTATCGGCACATTGCTCTGAATCAATAAGATTCCTCCTGAATGACACTTTTCTTTTTTTAGAAAAATTTGATAATTTATTATTTAAGATAAAACTTTCGCTGTAGTACTAGTGAACCGATTGCTAAACAATATTACAGATAGTAGCTGTCATTGCGAGGCGCTTTATGCCGAAGCAATCTCCACCGAATAGGCAAGAGATTGCTTCGCTGAGAAGCGCTCGCAATGACAACAAAAGTCTATTCTAGAGTAAACGATAATTTGGAAACACTCTCCTAGTTCGATACCGTTCCGACTTGCGAGGGCGAGGACAACCAGTCCCTGAAGGCCCTTCTGATGCGGTATTTGTACGCACACCAATATAACCGGTCAGAAACTTCGAAAAAGATGCTCCTTAATGCCTGACCTAAGAATATAATGAACGGCATGGTGAGACGGTTTACAAATAACGCTCGAAAAATATATTTCAGTTTTTTCAATCTCGATATTTCAAAGGCATAGACGCCGTAGCGCGCCGCCAGGGCTTTTCGCAGCTCCGGTGCTTCGCGATACCAGCAGGCAACGGCTTTTCCGTACATAGAGCCTTTCCTCATAAAATCCAGAAGCGACATGGGGTGATAGTGAACGGCCTTGATCAAGTGATCGTAGTAAAATCGTACGCCTGCTTTGGATAACCGCGAAGCGATTTCCGTATCTTCCGCGGCAACGAGCCTGGAATTAAAACCGCCGCATTCGATATACTTTGCCCGGCTCAGCGATGTGTTGGCCGTTCGGAATATCCACCATTCCACTTCCTGCAACTGTTTCTTTTTCACATTGAGCTCTGTTTCCCAGAGCCTGGCCTGGTTGATCACCGCCAGATCTGGAGACATGGAGACGCGGCCAATGATACATTCCTTATCACCCGAAATGCCATTCTGCAATTGTAAATGGCGCCTGACCAGGTCCCGGTTGGGGATAGTGTCCGCATCGAGGAAGAGAATATATTCTCCCTGCGCCTCGGCCACACCCTGGTTTCTCGCCTCACCGGCGGAAACACCGGCACCTTGCAGAATTCGACAATTCATGTTCGTCTCTTTGCAAAATACGAGCAAGTATCTTGCGGTATCATCCGTTGATCGGTCATCGACGACAATGACCTCAAAACTGTATCGTGAACAGTCCTGTCTTTCCAGTGCGTGCAAGACTTTTTTCAACGATTCGAGCTGATTTCTGGCCGGAATAACGACAGAAATCCGCGGCGTTAAACCTAACGTTGTCATACTCATGATGCCGTGCTTGTTGTGTCAAAGATGTTATGCTGAACGTAGCTGTTTTACAAACCGAATTTCGTTGTCCGTTATTGTTTTCGTCAACCAAAGAAAAATGAGATAAAATATGCCTCCTGCAAAAGTGCTGAGAAACAGGCTTTCGTTCCTCAGATAAAATATGAAATAAGACATGATAACTACACCGAACAGCGGTACAAGGTGAATTGTGCGAACTTTGATTTTATAGAGCCACTTTTGTACCGAATAAATCTCCGCGGTAAAAAAGAGCACACATCCTATTAAAAGTGCGGCGGCTGCGCCAACTGCCAGATATTGGGGGATCAACAGGATGCTGAACATCACCAGGCCGACGGCGGCCACAAAATTGGCGAGCAGATCATACTTTTGCAGATGATGGCTCAACAATAAATATGCCAAAACCGGCACCGCACTAAACGGCACGATGATCCAGACCAGCATTCGCAATACCGGCACAGCATCCATTAAATAGGGGCCGTAAATGAACGGGACGATTTTGTCCGCCAACACTGTGGTTGCGCTGGCCAGGGCAATGGTCAACAGCATAAGATATTTTAACGATTTCTTATACAACTCATCCAAAAGAGCGACCCGGCTCGACGACAGGCGCGAGGTGATCGGGAAAAGAGCCTGGCCGTAAGACAGGGTCAGGGCGATGCACATATCCACAAGCTTGTAAGCGGCTGAAAAATAACCTGCCTGCGTTTCGTTGCCCAGCTTGGTCAACAGAATGACCGTCGTCGACCAGAAAATCCCATTAAAAATCGCGATCAGCGAAAAAGTCGGCACCTGGGCCAAGAGATGCCTGAGCACACCGACATTTACCTTCAAGACGGGTTTTGCCGTTCGGGCGGCATAGCTAAAACATACAATTGCGGAAACGCATTTGCTCAGGAGAAAAACAATGGCCACATGCAAGATACCGTATCCGCTCACCAGGACAAGAATTCCGGCGGCAACCTTGAACATATTTTCGAACGATCTTGATATGGCTACGCAGGACAGCTTTTCCTGGGCCCACAAAATTGTCCGGCTCCAATAAAAAGCCATGGCCGGAATGAGCGACAGGCCGATGATAAAACTGATCTTTAAAGTTTCCACATTGGGTTTGAGCAACAAAACCGTTGCGATGAGCAATCCGAAAACGACGAGCGATGACGCCAGACCCAGCAAGAGAGTCTGGCCAAAGTACAGCCCTGCCCGGTTTTTCTGTTTTGCCACATCGCGGATAACGGCCGAGCCCAGGCCCATAGTGGCCAAAATTTCAAAGAGCGTAAAAAGCGACATGGCAAAAGCAATGGATCCCAGTCCGGCCGCACCGACGTAGCGGGCAACAAATACCCAAAAGACAGCCGAGCCAAGCCGGTTGGCGATTTCGGCGCCTGACCGCGCGGCTGTGTTGGTTATGATCGACCGGAGCATAGACATTGCGTTGATGCTTCCTCAAATTTTATTTAGTGCTTGAAGGAATACTCCTTGTCAGCAGTGTCATTGCGGGGAGTGAGGAACGAACGACGAGGCAATCCCCTCACTTTTCAGGAGATTGCTTCGGCAAAAAAGCGCCTGGCAATGACAGCGAAATTCTAAATTGAATAGTCTCCATTCAGGCACGATTTTCGTATCAAGCCTTGCCGTTCTTGCTGGCAATGACCAGCAAACCGTTTCCCTGCTTGTTGTTTTGCCTATAGTCCGCCCACATGAGCAGCAAAATAAAAGGGTGAACCATCAGCAGGTAAAATGGAAACAGAAATTTGAATAAAAAATGGTATTGAACGGCTGTGACCACGTCGTAGGCCAGCCTGCCGTAATGGCCATAGGTGATAATCTGGCGGTCCACGGAAAAACCATTGTCGTTCAGCCGGGCGACCAGCTCATCTTTGCTGTAATATCGCACATGCTGGTGTGGCAGTTTTACACCGCTCTTTTTGAGCTGATTATGGATCTTTCTGCCTAAAAAAGCCAAAACTCTTTTTTCGCCGGTGGGGACGTAGATCAGCATTTTACCGTCCGATTTCAGCATGTCATAATAGGATGCGAGAACCGAATCGTCTTCTTTGATATGCTCCAAAACACTGCAACACATCAAGGAATCATATTTAGCATTTGTCGAAAAAGTGGACAAATCGGCCTGGTGGAATTGAAGGTTATTCAATCCCTCTTTTTCCGCAAACCAGCGGCAATCCTCGACCTGTTTTTCATCCAGCTCCACAGCCGTCACCCGCGCCATCGGATACCTGTTGGCTACAAACCAGGCGTGTTGTCCCATGCCGCTGCCGGCATCGAGCAGGGTGAATTCACAGCCGTTGCGAGGGATGATTTTTGCTAACGCCGCGCGGATGTACCACTCCCGGAGCGTTGTCAGCGAAATGATATGATACGCCAGCTTTCGCAACAGGTTATTTTTGCCTATAAAGCGGGCGATTTGTCCGGAATCCATAGGTCTTTCTCGTTTTCCAACAAAGCATAAAAAATGTTTTCCGATTCCCGGTTCATTCTATTAATGGCCTCGATAATGGCGGCCAGGGACCAAAAAACCAATAATAACGTAAAATTTTCCTTATAGCTTTTGTCGCCAAGAGCGGAGACCAGGTATCCGGCAAAACTTCCCATGATGCCGATGGCGACAATTTTTAAATAGGCCGAACGGCTGGCCATGGCGTTTTTTGCGGAGGAATAGAAGGCGATCAACAGCCACAAAAAAACCGCAAAACCGAAAATGCCGATCTCGGCCAGGTACAACAAATAGGTATTGTGCACCGCCGCTCTCCTGGTAAAGCTGTCCTCCGAATTCCAGTATTCGGGCAACATCGTGCCGTAATTGTTAATGCCGACGCCGATCAATGGATGGGCCTGAAAAATATTCCACGCCACTTTTGCCGTCGTTATTCTTGTCTTCGCCGATCCCTTATCATAGGTGGTTATTCGTCCCCAAATCACCTGGCTGAACAGGGCGATGATGACAGCCATGGCCATAGCGGTGATGGATATTTTAAACATGGTGCGCATGCTGATTAAATTCTTTCTAAAAATAAGATAGAGGACGACCAGAATGGACAGCGCCAGGGCAATCCATGAGCTTCTGGTCAATGTGTAGATCAATGCGACGATCCCGGCCAGGGAAGTCAGGCCGGCAAAAGCGCGCTGAAATCGGGTCTCGCCCGTGAGCAGCAGCGCAATGGATATCGGGATGATGAGACCGATGTAGCGGGCCAGGTGATTACAATGGCCGATGGTGCCTCCGGGACGGGAGAGATTGGCCGCTTCCATTTCAAAGTCGATGATCCGGCTCGCTTCGCCCAGGCCCAGCAGGCCGAGGTGCGATCCTTTGATGTACTGCAAATAGACGATCACGGTCTGCACGATCAGGCCGAGGAAAAGGGCATTCAGCACAAGCGAAATATCGCGGCGGCTTTTAATATTATTGGCCAAATAAAAGAATAGCAGAAATGTTTTGGTAAAATTCAGAAGGTCAAACGCACTCCACAACAAATCCCTGGCGGCTAATATGGAAACCGCGCTGAGCACTAAAAGAGCGAGGGTTGGCGCGGATATCCGGGGAAAGAATTTTACAGCCCCCGGCCGTTCGGATTTGGGCAAAGTGAACAGCCAGTGGGCGAGCAGAATAAACAGGAGAATATCCGTCAAGCCGACGCTGAAAGAATCGGCGCCACTGGTGCTTGGGTGAAACATAAAATTATAATCGGCATTGAGCGGGATGGCAAAGATGAGCATGCCGATCATGAACCGGCGTACATCTTGTGCGAGCATGAGCGCAAAAGGGAAAATCAGTCCGAGGAGACTGAATATCGCCCATTTGAGATCGAAAGACCCAAAAGTCCACGCAGCACCACTCACCGCCAAAGCCAGCAGGATGAGCAAAAAATATCCGCTCAGCTTTTTTGAATAGGAATTTTCGGCTATCGTGTGCTGCATTCTAGATTTCCTACTATGCCAATTCCTTAAGGAAAGACTTACGGTTTATCGGATGCGTCGTTGCGGTAGACCGGATACCATCTACCGTGTCCGAAATTCAGCGTGACTGTCATTCTCTTGAGAATCTTTGTCAATGTGTAATCGCACGCGCCGTAACGGCATTTGTTGGGAGGAATTCCCATATCTGTTTGCGTCTTTTTCAATTTGTGCACTCCTGACAAAGATTCCTGAAGGAATGACACCTTCTTTTCTGGTGAACTGAATTGATAGACTGGAACAAGACTTCCAAAGTCTCAGAGACTTTGGAAGTCTGAATATTATTTCTTCATAGAATAATGAAAAGAATCCCGAAGATCATTCGGGATTGGTTCATATAGTCACATAAAAATCCGGTCGTCCTGCAGGACGGGTGTCAGCGTCTCCGTTGAGAATCATAATTGATACCGTCCTGAGGGAATATTCATTTTGCTTCTGTTTAAAGTCACTCCCATCAAATTCGCTTGTGCGGCGACCAGCTTTCTTTTGGCGTTTTGGGCAATTTCCCAGCGGGTTTGTCCCGAACGCACCACCAGGATGACCCCGTCGGCCAGAGAGGCCAGGGTCAGGGAATCGACGTGAGAAAGCACCGGCGGCGCATTGAGCACCACATAGCGAAATGATTTTTTCCACTGCCTGGTGAGGATTCGAAAATAATCCGAGCCAAGCAATTCCGTGGAATTCACATCGGTCGTCCCGGCGGTCAGGATATAAAGATGTGTATTCTGTGCCTTGCGCACATAGCTCTTCCAATCGAGCTTGTTCTCCAGAACCTCGGCCAGGCCGTTATCCTGATCGATTCCAAAGAAATTGTGAATATCAGCGCCGTTTAAATCGGTGTCCACCAAAAGAACATCTCTTTGCGGGTCAAACTCGATCGCCCCTTGTTCCGCACTTTTTTTCAACAGCGTCGTATCGTTTGGCGGCTTGGGCACAGCCGCAAGGACGCTTTTGGGCTCCTTCAAAATGGATTTGAAATCGTTTTTAAAGACCTGGTCCGACTCGTCACCACGCTGCAAATCCTCCCTGGAAATGCTTTGGCCGAATTTGGCCAGGTGCGCGGCCGCCTGGCCGTTTTTCACACCCTGCGGGTTGGCCATCAAAAGCGCCAGGTAAGTCGCAATCGCGGGCGAGCCTTCGCCGCTGACCGAGCTTGTTATAGACACCAGCTTGGTTTCTTTCTGCATGTTGGCGATTCGAACATACTCGCGCAGATCGTAAAAATCATTCAAAATCTCACGGGGAAGATCGAACACATAAAGACCGCTTTTAGGCGCCGGGCCTTTTACCTTTTGAGGAGCTTTGATAATCTTTTCTTCATCCAGCTTCACCAGTGCATCATGTACCACGCTCATTTCGCTACCCTGTCTCTTTGTTGTTTATTCCAATGGTCAGTTGATTGCCAATGTCCCTAAATCCAGTCCGTCGAAACCGCTGCTGAGGACGGTATCGAGAATTTTGCTGCCGATGTTTGAGTGGCCGTTATTCGGAGTGGGGACATAAGCCAACGGCGGACTTTTTCTAATCAAACGGTCGAACTCTTGTACTGGCCGTGTTTCTTTTTTCGGCTTTGCGGGTTTGGAGGCCGCCATAATGTCTCCTCTCTCCAACAGCTCCCGCACCAGCACCGACTCGACCTGGTTACATTTCCGCTTGGCGGCTTCCATCAGGCAGTTATCGCAAACCTGGTTGATCAAGCGGGGGATGCCATCGGAGATTTCGTAAACGGCATCCAGGGCGGCATCGGAAAAGAGATCGTCTCTTTTTGATCCGGCCACCTGCAGCCGGCGATGAATGTATTCTTTGGTTTCGTGTAAATTCAAACGGCTAAGCGTTGCCTTGAGATTGATCCGTTGTTTCAACTGCTGCAACGCCGGATGTTCCAGGTGGGTGTCTAATTGCGGCTGGCCGGATAAAACCACCTGCAACAGTTTGTTGCTGGTCGTTTCAAGGTTGGACAATTGTCTGATCTCTTCCAGCACCTCGACCTTTAAATTTTGCGCCTCGTCAATGATAAGCAGTGTAAAGATCCCCTGTTCAAATTCTTTCATGAGAAAAGCATACAGGTCCATCAAAAGATCGCTGGTGTCCCTGCCTTTTGGCCTGAAGCCAAAATCGCGGCAGATGTACTTGAGCAATTCGCGGGCGTTCAGTGTCGTATTGAATACCCAGGCAAAACGAACATTTTCTTTGAGTCCGCTGAGCATCGTCCTGATGAGCATGCTTTTGCCGAGGCCGGGCTCGCCGATAATAGCATTGATACCGCGGCGCTGGGAAACGGACGTTACGATTCTATCCAGGGCTTCCTGGTGCGTTCTGCTTTTGAACAGGAACTTGGGATTGGGAGTCGTCGAAAACGGCTCTTCTTTGATTTTGAAATATTTTAAATACATCTCTCACCTCATAAAATTAAACTGACACACTCAACCCTGCTTTTTCAGGCCGCAGTAAGAACTTTGCCCACAAACAGCTCGTTTATGGTCGTTCCAAAAATCTCCGCGGCTTTTCGTTTAAAGTCCATCGTTGCTTCGACACGATTGTTTTCAACCAATGAGAGATAGGTCGAGCTGCAGCCGAGCAAAAATGCCAGCTCGTACTGTTTCAGACCGGACTCCCACCGTTTGACCTTCAAAATGTTTCTCATTCTTTCCTCCTTGCTTGTGATGCTATGCTGCTGTTTTGATGAATTACCATGTTGTTAAGTCCGCTTATAAGCCAGGTGATTTGAATTCGACCTTGTCACGCTTGTTGTGCGATGCCGTCACATCCGCATTCGGATTGCCTACTTCAATCAATCGCTGTCTCCTGGGAGTCGCACCGTCCGAAATGACCGCCAAAATCGGCAGTCCTAAACAATGTTGAGCGTCTTCCGCCGTATTCACAGAATGATCGAAATATTCGAGAAAGAATCCCATGCCCAGGGATACGAAAATTCCGAGAACCAGGCCAATTCCGGCCATCAACGGGCGGTTCGGCTTGGCCGGCGTATAAGGAACCATGGCCGGCTCGAGCAGGCGAACCTGAACCAGATACTCCTGCTTGCCGGAAGCAATACGCGCTTCTTCGCGCTGACGGATGAGCATGGAGTAAACACTGCGCAAATCTTCAACCCCGATGGTCAATTGGCCTAATTCGTACTCCTGTTGCGAAAGCTTTGCCACCGAGTTGACGACCTGGTTCATGCGCTGGGCCAGGGCATTTTCCGCCGCAAAGAGCGCTTTGATGCTTGTCTCTTCGGCATCGATAATTTCCCGCACTTCGGAACGTATTTTATCTTTTGCCTCGCGAATATCGGAATCCAGCGCGATGTAGCTGGGATGCCGCTCGGTGTATTTTTCTTTCATCGAGTTTTTTTCAAGCTCCAGGCTCAATAACGTTTTCTTCAGCTCATTGAGATATTCATATCGGCTCAAGCTTTCACTGGTCTCCAGCGTGGGAATAGTCAGCTCGTTTCCTTTGTCAAAGTGCTCACGAATGATTTGCAGCTTTGCCTCTTTGGAAATCCGTTCCGCCCTGACTTTGGTCAGCTCTTTGTCGAAATCGGAAATGGAGGTGAAAAGGATTCTCGTCTGCTGATCCGGAGAAATGACTTTTTCCTGGCTTTTATATTTCATCCCCTTCACTTCCTGCTCGGAAATTTGTTTTTTGATGAGTGTGATTTGTTTGTCAAAAAACTCATAAGCGCGGTCGTCTTTATCCAGACCAGGCCTTTGAGTGATGTATTCGGTAATAATTTGATCCACGACCCTCGACGCCAGCGCGGCGTTTTTTGATTCGTAGCCGATACTGAGAACATTGGTGTCTTTTTCCCGTTCGACTTTAAGTTTTTTGGACAGCTTTTCAAGCGCTTCCTCATGCCGTCGCGTCTGCTCCACAGCATCGGTGATGTCCTTTTTATCACTGGGTTTGTCCAGCTCCAGCCGCGTAACGACCGGCTCGAGAATACTTCGCATTTTTAGAATGACGACTTCCGACGCCAGCCGGTCGTATTCCATTCTGCGGTTGTCCTGGTTGATGCCCAACAAGTAGGCCTTCTCGTTATCCGTCTGATACTTGACCATCACCTTGGAGGTTGCCCGGTAGATCGGCGGCAAAAGAAATGCGGCGGCCGTCATCGATCCGACAATCACGATAAAAAGCACCAATATCACCTTGCGCCGTTTATGCAGCACGCCGAAGAAGCTATGCGGCGACATGGGGCTATCGTAATGCGTGTACTGAATCATTCTCTACTCCTTTAAACTTTCACCTCGATCAACACGCCTGAAAACAGACAACCTTTCTCATCTGTTCGACCAGATACTCCATCGACTCCACACGTCGAACGGAGGCAAGATGATGTCATACAATTGTGATATAAAATCGTTTACATCGGCAACGAATGTTTTCGGTATATAAACGATGTCATAAGCCTTGAGCGGCAGGTCGTTGCGGATGTTATCCGACAGGGAAGAAAGGGATACGTCCAGGCGACTCACTTCTGCCTGGCGCATATCTTCGTCGCTGCGGACAAGCATGATGCTGTTCATTTTACCGCTATGTTTCGCACCGCCGGCAGCGGCGATGGCTCGCAATACGGTCATGCCTTTTACCAGCGAATACATACCGGGCTTGTCCACTTCGCCCAGGACATAGACCTCCTGGCCGCCAAATTCCCTTACAAAGACCGTGACATCGGGATTGACCAAAATTTCGGCATAAGATTCCGTGATGATGTCGTCCAAAGCCATGGGCGTCATGCCAATGACATCGATATCACCGATGCGTTGCAGAGAGATTCTGCCATCCGGCCGGACTGCAATCGTCTCGTTATATTCGCCATTATGAAAGAATTTCACTTCAATGACATCGCCATAACCCAGCCGGTAGGACGTGGGCCGTGCGGATACATAACCTCTGCTATTCACGGGCAAAGGAATGATTGCTTTTGCCGCTTCCGATTTGGGTTCGGTTGCCCGCGGCTTGACCGTACAGCCGAACGACAGGGTCAACATCGACATCATCGCTGCGGCAACCACAACCTTTTTTACAGTATCCGGTTTCATAGCTCCCTCACACCTCACAAAAAGTAAATGGATGCATAAGTGTTTGTACAAGGCTCATGTGAACCCTCACATTTTTCTTATTTCGTCATCGCCATTTTGCGAGTAAATTTATGGCCGTTGACGTCAAGTACGTAGAGATAGGTGCCGCTTGGCACAAGGTTGCCAAAATTGTCCAGCCCATCCCATTCCACAACATGTTGGCCGGCCGGCTGTTTTACGTCGATCAATTCCCGGATCAATTGGCCGCGAATATTGTAGATTCTCAGCTTCACCGACCCGTCCTCTTTTAAGGTATAGGTGAGCGACGTACTCGGATTAAACGGGTTGGGATAGTTTTGATCCAGTCCATAAGCCGTTGGCCTCGAAACAGAAATCACTTTTTGCGGCCCGTGGACGGCTATCCTGCCATCGACTGCAATATCGGCGAGCCAGTAATAATAGGTGGCATTCTCGTCAACAGTTCTGTCTTCATAAGAGTAATCGTGCCGCACCTGGGAATTAATCGCTCCATCGACCATCTTTTTGGTTATCTGTATTCTCTCGCCTTCCGGCTCGAAACTGCGATAAACGTGAAATCCCAGGTTTTCCGTTTCCGATTGGGTGGTCCAGCGGATTTCGTTATAGCCCGGTTTGGCCTCGACAGAAAAGGAGGAAAGCTCGACCGGCACGTGGACGGGATTTGATACGGTCCATGTACCGAAATCGTGGCTGTCCATTTCGCTCTGCAGCTCGTAGGTATTGGAATCGCCATAATACTTGGTCGCGTCAACCACGCTGTCGTTCCAGGCACGGACGTAAACAACGGCGCCAACCGTCAACAGGTCGTGAGTAAAAGTTTTGCTGAATTTGCCTTCATTCGGATTAAAAGGGAAACCAAAGCCGACGTGTGTCGTGCCTAACAGGGAATCGTCTGACGTGGTACTTCCCAGCGTATCGGGAGGATCGATCGTCCCGTTGCTGCCAACACTGATGATTTGAATCAGATCGCCACTGCTGGTGTTGCCGGACAAATAGCTTGAGCCACCGACATCCCTGACGCCAGAGTTCGAATAAGCTTCCAATGTCCCGGCAAAGGAGAGTGAGCCTGCCATCGTTGTCAGCAGAGCCAAAGTTGTAGCAATTTTCCAAAGCTTCATTTTACGCCTCCTTGATCTTAAAGATCTGATCTCGATGCCTATAATTCGGGGTTAGGATAAGTCCATTCGGTTATCGGATTGGGATTTTTGATCCACAAGACATATCCGCGCCCCGGCTTGAATACCAGTGATGCTTCAGCCGTGCCTGATTCGTTCATCCATTTTCCGTCCCAACTGGTGCTGGTGCCGTCCACAAGCCAATATGCTTCAAACCGGGTTCCATTCCAATGGAGCAGTTTGTCGGCCTGCGCTGAATTGTTGGCACCCTTGACCACGCCGTCTTTGTACAAATCCGTCAAACTGAGCGGCACGTCTACCGGGTAACAGGAGCCGATGAAATTCCAACCCTGAACCAATTGAATGACTTTGTTGGAATCCGTGGGCACTGCGCCGGTAAACGTCAAAATGGAATCCGCATGATTCGGTCGTATCGTTATCCAGAAGGAATTCCTGGAGTTCAATTGAATTGAAGATTCGGCGGCACCGGATTCGGTGACCCATCTGCCATCCATAGCTGTGCCTGTGCCTCCTACTTTCCACGCGATCTCGTATTCACCATTGTTTTTATACAGCATAATTTTTGCCGACGCGGCGGAAAAGTTGCTTCCGGTGAGCTGGTTAGCCAAAACGCCGGAGAGTGAGAATTCGGCCGGAGTGAAAGGGAGGGATACCAGGTTTTTCCCCTTTGACATGGGAACACTAAAAGCGCCCGCCTTTTCGAATTCATGAAGGGTCTGTCCGCTCCCGTTCGCTTTAACAATATAAAATCTGCCGCCGTTGGCTTTTTTCGAATAGGATTGGTCGACATAATAATTTCCTGTCACGGTCGCGACCGGTGTGCTCGAAATCGTTGACACCGTCGATCCCTGGTATACATCATAGCTGGCAGCCCCGGAAACAGGTGTCCAGGTCAACTTGACACCCTGGGCAACGGACGTAATAAGAATTCGGGGACCGCCGACTTCTGCGCTCGCCTCATTTGAAGGGAGACTCTCATTTCCCGACGCATCGTAAGCCGTCAAAACCACATAATAGGTTTGTCCTTCCTGCAAGTCTTCAAGTATATACTCTGTCGTATTACCGACATCGACGGCTTGATCATAAGTCAACGACTGGGTTCCGTAATAGATTTTATACCCTGCCAGGTCCGTTTCCACATTGGCGTTCCAGTTGACGATGAGTGCGCCGGGGAAAGCCACGGAAGTGAGACATAAACCGATCAAAGCCGTTATAAGCCAAAAGTGTTTGCTGCCTTTCCGATTCCGTTTCCTGGTCTGCCCTCCGGTAGCAAAGGTTGAGGCACAAAAGATGCTCCACATGTTGTTACTCCTTTCGCTCTGCTTCTGCTGCGAATTCTTATAATGCTGGTAACTATTCAGGTATCGTAATTTTTTTGCCACGAAAACTCAAAGACACAAAGGTTCACAAAGATTTTTGGTGTTCCTTAGTGGCTTTGTGACTTGGTGGCTGAATAGTTACTAATGCTGCTGTATAAAAAATCTGCCGTGTTTTTGGAGAAAAATAAATCACATTGTCCACCTGGTCTGCCAAGGCCCCGCCTGAGCGGAAGCCTTGACAGACGCATGAGGGAACTCGTAAATCATTGGCTTGGCAACACAACAATCTGCGACACCCCACGCCATAAGAGGTTCCTCACAAGTGGTCAATATGTAAAAAGTGAACGAGGGCATGTCCATAATAGAGGTGCCATTTTCTCCAATTCTTCACAGGTGACACGATGGATCGTTCTCTCGACATCGTCCTTTTCATCCGCCTCAATCCACTTCATCATCGTCCTCACCACATCATCCTCACAATCTCACTTCAAGGATTCTGTCGATATGCCCTCGCTCAGAGTCTGCATAGTTTTAGAAATTATGTAAAAGAACAAAGACTATGGAATTTCAGCTTAAAGATGAGGGAGAGAGGTTGGATCAGGGTGAATCCCTTTTCCGTCTCACTCTGCTCGTCCTTCTGTTCCACAGTCGTCGACTGCTCAGCCGGACTTTTCACTTCGTGGTCAGGCAGAGATTATGCCATAAAAATCAGACGAACATCAGCAGGCAGTTGCAAGAAAAAAAGCGGTAAATTCCCCATGATATTTGGCTATTTTTTAAAGGGTTAATATTGCAAACCTACTTGAGATAAAAAAATTATTTAGTAAATAATATTTTCTTACAGACAACCCATAAATAGGACACCAGCACCACATCATGTTACCATCATGTCCCAATAAAACAGGATTCAATTCAGCTCCGGCAATTCCTCTTATTTTTGCCCTCATTTCGCACTGGACACGGACAATAAGAGAGATTTCATCCCTGCGGGACTTTATAGCAGAGGCATCTATTCTCTATAAAATATTGTACGGGTTCACCCGTATCAGATGTCCGACGCTGTTAATATTGGCACATATACTTGAAACCTTATTTTTGTCTTTTTAACCTTAGTAGAAAAATAGTCACCACCCCATTTTAACCGTATTACCTCATTCTCATCAAATAAGGTAATAAGGTGGGGTTTTACGATGTTGATTGCTACTAAGGTTCTTAAAGCAAAACAATAACCTGACTAATTCTTAATGCGCTAGAGCGCAAGTGAAACGTCAAACGTGAAAAGTGAAAGAGGGTTAACCGTTTTCAATGTTTTTCGTTTCACGTTTGACTTTTCACGTTTCACCAGAATTATGGTGGGCTGTCGTACAAAAATTTTGTAAGAAACAAATTTTCCCAGGATAATAGAATGAACCTGAATCTATTCCTGCTCCGGCAATTCCCGGAGATACTCTTTTTCAATCTTGTTGATCGCTTTTTTCAATATCCCCCGGGATTGCCGGATGGTTTTTTTCAGGTCGTTAAACAACACCAGTGATCTGCTTTTATGAGGATGCGGCTCGATTTCCAGGTTATCCGCCAGGTCATGCAAATAGTCGATGTTTATCGTATCATCTGCGGAAACGATGATTCTGTTTAAATTCCGCACAAGACGCAAAAGCTGATAGCTCTCGAATAATTTTTTAAAATCCGCTTTCATTGCCGGAAGCAACGTCTGCAGCTTCTGGAGTACGACATAATTTGAATTTTCCCGAATCTTGAACAGGGACTTGAAAATGAATAACAGCAGCTCAATATCCCGAACCCCGCCGGGCGTGTCTTTAATGTCAAGATGATCATCCTCATCCTTTTTAAAATCCCTCTCACGGCTTTTCAATTCGTTGATCATTTGCACGATGTATTGCTTTTGACGGGCAAAGATAAAGGGATGAATTATTTCGGAATCGAAGGTATTCTGTAAAACACTGCTGCCGACGATCATTCGGGTGGCCAGCAATTGCGACATATCGATGAACTTGTCACGGCTCGGCGCTGCCAGGATTTTCTTAAGCTGGCTAAAAGTACAAACAAACGACACCGTGTGATCGGAAAAGCGATAATGGGGCATGATGCCGCATTTGACAATCTCCCGGTGCATCTTCCTCATGATCGCCGTGCTGTACTGCAAGATCTCATGATCGTCGGAATTCAACAGGATGATCAAATCATAATCATCGTCGAACGCCAGCATCTGGCCGTGTCCGCCGGTGACAAATACGCCCAGCAGGTCCTTGGTTTGCAGCTCCTTATCTAGAGTCTCGTCGACAAACTCTTTGCTGATTTCGAACAAGAGTCGAATGTAGGTATCGGAAAAAACGGTAAAGTCATCCGCCGTGACAGGAGCGGGAAGGCCGGTGAGTGTGTTCAAACAAACCCGAAAGAATTCGAAACTATGGTAGTGGTGGATCAAGACCAGTTTTTGCCTGTTATTTTGCGCTCGTTCCACCCCGGCCAGTATCCCCCTGCCGATCAAAGCAAGCCGGCGCGAATCATCCAGGTAGCTCAAATACTCCGGATGATCGCCGAGTACGCGGGACATGATCCGTTTGAAATAGGTGCTCGTGCCATAATGGAGCCTGGTCAGGAGGCGCAGGCGATGGCGGTCCGGCTCGATTTCATCATCCCAGGGCTTGGCCGAAAGCCATTCATAGAACGATTTCTGTTGTTCTGTGGACAATGTCTGAAGGTATTCATACAACAATTCGGGCATGCTTTTAAATACAATGCTCAGGCGCTGTGCCACTTCCGGAGTGGCGCGCGCCCTTTCCAAAAACAGCTTGTTGTATTCCTCATAGAGATGAGGATCGGCAATCTCGTCCTTGAATTTATAAAGAAGCAGAATGAGTGAAAATGTGGCAATAAAAGAATTCCAGCCCCACTCGATGAATCCGTTCAAGATCAACCGCCGACGCTCCGGATTCATGGCATAGAGATCGTTGACCAACCGCTTGAGCACATAACCGTTCTTACGCTCGAACACATCTGCTATATCATCCCAAAAGCGAGTGCCCCGAAAAAATTTAGACTCTTGCAGAAATTGCACGGCCCAATTGCCAACTCTTTTCTTCCCATCTTCGGTCACTTTTTTATGTCGAGCCATTCTGCCAAAAACGGTAATAGATGATAAATGGTCGACAATATAAGGCAAAACATTTCTTACGGTTTCTTTGGCGTTTCTGATATATTTGAAATAGTCGGTCAAAAGGAAATCAACAGCGCCACCCGTGCCGTATTGGGTGTATCCCATAGCTTCGGCCATAAGGGACAGGTTATCATAAGTTATTTGATCGTTTACAAAAATATCTTCTTCCTGAGCGGTGAGCAGTTGAAAAAGGTAGCGAAAAATTTCCAGGAACGTCAGGGAAGCTTCCAGCTCCCTATAAAAGTAACCCCTGCGTTTATCATGATGCTGCAATTCTTCCAGGATAGCCCAGGCGTTGACCTGGCGTAAATTAAAAATGGTTTTGGCGGCATAAAGCCCGCTTTTAATCATCCTCAAGCCATCCAGCTTTGGATTGATCCGGTCGTTATAAAGCTCCCGGAACATCAATGAGCGGGTCTCGCCGACGATGCCTCGCAGATAGCCTTCATGGAATTTGGTGTTTTTGCTGTCGCGCGGATTATGATAGTAGCGAAAGGTCACCTGGCGGCGAAAATCGGAAAAAAGCTTTCGGCTGCCAAGTATTCTGGCGGCACCCAGCATCTCGGTGATGATGACAAAATCATGAATTTCTTTTTGCAAAAGCTCATCATACTCTTCAATCGATGCCAGGTACAACGAAGCTTTCCCCACATGCTCTGAAAGATGCAGATGCAGGCTGATGGCCTTTTTGAACATCTCCATGCTCATACGGCCAATCGCTTTGTTCAGCTCCTCCCGGTCCTCCTCCCCCCTGTCCACAACACCGATGTCAATGTCGTCCTGGTCCGAGCGCGTCCCGACACCCAGAACCACGAAGCTTTTCAATTCATTTGTAGCCAGGAATTGTTTCAAGAGCTGTTCCATATAAGCCGCCGTGAGCCTGCGGAAATCATGGCCGACGCGGAGCATAAATTGCTTGTACACATCCTGCTTACTGCCCTTTGTCGTCACTTCGTACATCAACGCATCGAGAGCCCCCAGGTTGAGCTGCAAAAACTGGTAAGCGAAATAGCAGCCCAGGTCGTCCAGCCTTTGTTCACGCGCATCGCTCACGCCGGCAATGGTCGACATCTCCTCACGGTAATCATGCGCCGTCGCCCATAAATGAACGCGCTCGATCATCCCGGCGTTTTCAAGCCTGCCCATTAACGCATCGATATACTTGTCGACAATCGTAATGTACTTCTGGTAATGATTGCCAAGAATCTTGGCGCGTTTTTTGAGCCGATCGATATAAATATCCATAGACCGTTTACCATCTACCCTGTCCACAATTCAGCGTGACTGTCATTCTCTGGAGAATGACACGCTCTTTTTATTAAACAAAATTCGATTTTGATCCTGCTTCTTAAAATGTTGTTAAACAAAACACTCAGATTACCCTGTGACCGGTTACCTGTCGCTTACGGGATATTATACCAAATAAACGGTGAATTTTCAAGTCAATTGATATTTCCCTTGACATCCTCAAAAAATGGCTTATATTTTCACAAGCGATATGAAGGGAGGTCGTATGAATGATCTGGCGACCCTCTCTCTCCTTCCTCTAAATCATACAAGGTGTGGTCTTAAGAATCTTCATGAAGAAGCCCGGATCACAATCTCACATCCCCTTCAACATCTCATCTTTCGTTAACGTATCCTATTATCAGCAAAGGGAGGCTTTTCATGGCTGAGCTATTGACCCATGATCTGGTAATCCTTGGTGCCGGTCTTGCAGGTTTGCGCGCGGCGGTTGAGGCATCACGCACGGCAATAAAACCCATCGACATCGCTGTGATCACAAAGGGACAAATGATGCGGGCGCATTCGGTCGCCGCAGAAGGAGGCACGGCTGCGGTGATGCGCCAGGACGAAGGCGACAGTTACGAGCTGCACGCCTGGGATACGGTGAAAGGGAGTGACTTTCTAGCCGACCAGGATGTCGTCGACCGGTTCGTTCATGACATGCCAGGGGAAATCCATCAGCTCGATCACTGGGGCATCCCGTGGACGCGCCGACCTGATGGACGGATCGCTCAACGG
>METF01000271.1:0-5708 GCA_001771235.1 Candidatus Zhuqueibacterota bacterium RBG_16_48_16 | reverse complement strand
CTTTCCCCGCGCCGTTCTGGCCGCCGACAAAACCGGCTTTTTTGAATTGCAAACCCTTTATGATACCTTATTAAAATACAACAACACCACTCACTATAACGAATACTTTGTCACCTCGATTCAGCTCCACAACAATGCTTTTGCCGGATTGACCCTGCTGGACATGACCAGTGGCGAGTTTAAATTCATTCGCGGCAAGGCGCTCATCATCGCCAGCGGCGGGGCAGGCACATTGTTTGGGTTCACCACATATTCTCAAACAGTCACGGGAGACGGATTGGCCATGGCCTATAGAGCCGGACTTCCGCTCGAAGACCTGGAATTTCTCCAGTTTCATCCGACCGGCCTTGTTCCATCGGGCATTCTCATCACCGAAGCGTGCCGCGGCGAAGGCGGCTACCTGATAAACAGCAAGGGCGAACGTTTTATGGAAAAATACGCCCCTGATAAGAAAGAGCTGGCTCCGCGCGATCTGATATCCAGGTCCGAGATAACGGAAATTGAAGAAGGCCGCGGCTTTGAAGGGCCTCGCAATTTGGATTACATCCATCTGGATTTGACCCATCTGGGTGCGGACAGGATCAATGAACAATTGCCATTAATCCGTGAGGTTTGCATCGAGTTTAATGACCTCGATCCGATCAAGGAGCCTATCCCCTGCCGACCGGTGGCTCACTATTCCATGGGCGGGATCGAAACCGACATAAACGGTGCCACGCGCATCAAGGGCATCTGGGCTGCGGGAGAAGCCGCCTGCGTCAGCCTGCACGGCGCCAACCGGCTGGGCTCTAATTCGACGGCGGAATGCCTGGTGTGGGGGAAGATAACCGGCGCCGAAACAGCCAGATATTGCGACGAAGTCACTGACATGGCCGCAGTCAATGAAACGCAGATCGAGGCCGAAAGGACCAGGATTTTCGGAGGGCTGCTAAATAATGACGGACAGGAAAATATCTACGATCTTCGTCGCGAGCTGCGGGCGACCATGGACACTTACGTCGGCGTATTCCGCACCGGCGATGGCTTACAAAAGGCTTTGAATCATATCAAAGACTTGCAGAGACGGTTTGGAAATATATCCTTGCCGGACAAAAGCGCCACCTATAACACCAACCTCATCCATGCGCTGGAATTGCAGAATTTGCTGGATCTGGCGGAGGTGATGGTCACCGGCGCACTGACACGAACCGAATCGCGCGGCGCTCATGCCAGAAGGGATTACAAGATACGGGACGACCAAAACTGGCATAAACACACCCTGGCGTTTTTTACTCCGGACGGCCTGGTGCTGGACTACAAGCCGGCGAACATCACCAAATGGAAGCCTGTTGAGCGTAAATATTGATGACACAATTTTCGGAGAAGATTATGAGCAAAAATTCCAAAGCTCGTAGGAATAAGCTCGGCCTGATCGGATGGCTGGGCGGCGGCAGGTATGGATTCGAGCGATATGCTTATACCTTGCATCGCATCACCGGCCTTGCCCTGCTGGTCTATTTCGTTATGCACATCTTTGTCACCGGGGCGCGAATCGGCGGATCCGAAGCCTGGCAAACGACAATGGAGCGCTATGAGACGCCGTTTTTCAAGCTCGGAGAATTCCTCGTCTTCCTTGCCTTTGCCTTTCACGCCTTAAACGGCGTGAGACTCGGCCTTGCCGAGCTGGGTGTGGCGCTGGGCAAACCGCAACGACCGGTTTATCCGTATCGAGTGTCCATTCACCGGCAGAGGCCGTTGTTCATTGCCGTGATGATCGTTGCCGCCCTGATTATGATACTGGGCGGGGCGGACTTTTATCTTTTAGGACACTAGTCGTGAGTTTTCTAATGAATATAGCAAACCCTGACAGGGTTCCAAACCCTGTCAGGGTTATAACCACTACAATAAAAGTTGGGAATCGTTCTACTAAGCCGCACTTCAACGCCCTCTAGCCATCTGAAGTGTGACCATCAAATCTATGTACTTGGGAGTGTAAAAATGAGAGAATCGTCCTTATGGATCTGGCATATTTTTGCCGGACTCGTCATTCTGGTGCTTTTGGGGATTCACATGTTCGTCATGCATCTCGATGCCATTTTGGCGGCTTTGGGAGCGCCCCTCGAAAATCCCATCGATGCCACGACCGTTTTCGAGCGCAGCCGCCAGGCCGTTTTTATGATAACCTATATTTTGCTGCTCGGCGCGGCCCTGTATCACGGGCTGTATGGGCTGAAAAATATTCTTTTCGAGCTGACCCTCCCGAAAGCCCTGGAAAAAGCGACCGCTTGGCTGCTGACCGTCGCCGGATTGCTGCTGTTCGCTTACGGCACTTATGTGGCAGTCTTTGTTTTCATGACAAAGGAGATCTGACATGATGGAATCGAACGAATCCGCCGATAAAACAGTCCTGTTCGAGGTTTTGCGATACAACCCTGATAAAGATAAATCGCCGGTGATGCAGCAGTACAAGGTGCCGCTGCAAAAGGGCATCACGGTTCTGGACGGCCTGGTCTGGATCAAAGAAAACCTGGACGCCAGCCTGTCGTGGCGGTCGTCCTGCAGAATGGGTGTGTGCGGCTCGTGCGGCATGTTCATCAACGGATTGCCGCGACTGGCCTGCAATAACCAGATCGTCCATATTAACCCCGAAAAAATTACCGTCAAGCCTCTGCCGAATTTCGATATCATTCGTGACCTTGTTCCCGATCTGGAAGGCTTTTTCCAAAAGCATCGGTCGGTAAAACCGTACCTCATAAGAAAAGAGATCGACGAGCTTGACCATCCGACGGGGGAGTTTTTTCAGTCCCCGGAAGAGCTGGTCAATTACATCCAGTTCGCTTATTGCATCAAGTGCGGATTATGCCTTTCCGCTTGTCCCACGGTCGCCACGGATGAGCGCTATACCGGCCCGCAAGCCCTGGCCCAGGCCCTGCGTTACAACTCGGACAGCCGCGATGAAGGAGCAAAAGAAAGAGAAGCGGCGGTTTACTCCGGCAGTGGCGTGTGGCGCTGCCATTTTGCCGGCGCCTGCTCCCAGGTTTGCCCGAAAGGCGTCGATCCGGCCATGGCCATTCAACTGCTGAAAAAGGACATCGTGCTCAAGAAACTGCGATTGCGAAAATATCAACACGGAACCGGGGTTTTGCCAAAAACCGAGGAATGGAAAGAGAATCCCAAAATCCCCAAAGCTCCCGCGCCGACTGTATAAAAGTGTAAGAGCCCGCAGGATGATGACAACAGCGAAAGTTTGCCCCAGACGAGAGATTTTGCTCTCAGGATTTTAACAGACAAAATAATTAGAGGCAAAATAATTTTAACTTGATAAGAGGGTGCAAATCAGGGATAAAGCATCGGCTTTGTGCGATGCGCGGCGGTGCATAAAGGCCTTATCAATACCCTCATTTCGCACTGGACACGGACAATGAGAGATATTTTATTCCTCTAGGACTTCATAGTTGAGCCATTTGTTTTCCACAAATATTGTAATAGTCCACCCGTATTATGGGTCTGACGTTGTTAATGTTGGCATACATACCTGAAATCTTATTTTTGTCTTTTTAACCTTAGTAGAAAAAATGGTCAGCACCACATTTTAACCTTATTACCTTATTTTGGCTTTTTTTATAAAGGCTGAGTAATTTGAGCACCTGCGATCAGGTACGAAATGAGACCGGATTACGGTATGCATAGGACAAATTACATCCTGTTTATTCCTGTCCATTTTGTTCATCCCGTCGAAAATAATCTGTCATCATATTAACGAGATGGCCTCCTTAGCAGTCGGATAGCCACGGCAGATCAGCGCCAGTTTTTCAGCCTTTCTTCCAGCCGGTCCAGCTCATCCACTAATTTTTCAGGCATTCTTTCGCCGAACTCTTTGTAATAATCCCGCAGGTTCTCAACATTGTCGAGCCAGCCGGCAACGTCTATTTCAAACAACTTTTCCATCGTTGCGGCGGAGATATCTAATCCGCTTGTGTCGATGGCGCCTTTTTGAGGCAGGAAACCAACGGGTGATGTTTCCGCGTTATCCGCGCCATTGCATCTCTCGAAAATCCACTTTAACACGCGGCAATTTTCGCCGTAGCCCGGCCACAGCCACCGGCCGTTTTTATCCTTCCTGAACCAGTTCACATAAAATATTTTGGGCAGCTTTTCCTCATCGTTATTTTTGCCCACCGAGAGCCAGTAGGAAAAATAATCGGCCATGTTATAGCCGCAAAACGGCAGCATCGCAAACGGATCGCGCCGCAGCTCGCCAACCACCCCGGCAGCGGCAGCGGTTTGCTCCGAAGAGACAGCCGAACCGAGAAATGTTCCGTGCTGCCAGTTAAATGCCTGGTGAATGAGCGGCACAATCTCTTCCCGTCGTCCGCCGAAAACAATCGCAGAAACAGGCACGCCTCTGGGGTCCTCCCATGCGGGATCGATGACCGGGCATTGAGCGGCAGGGGCGGTGAAACGGGCATTGGGATGAGCCGCCTTTTTGCCGGATTCCGGCGTCCATCGTTCATTCAGCCAACTGGTCAAAACGGTCGGTATTTCTTCAGTCATACCTTCCCACCACACATCGCCATCGGGCGTCAAAGCGACGTTGGTAAAGATAGAGTTCTTTGTTAAAGAAAGCATGGCGTTGGGATTGGAATCCATAGACGTGCCTGGCGCCACGCCAAAAAATCCGGATTCCGGATTGATGGCGTACAAGCGACCGTCATCGCCAAACTTCATCCAGGCAATGTCATCGCCAACGCATTCCACTTTCCAGCCGGGCAGGGTGGGAATCATCATGGCCAGGTTGGTTTTACCGCAAGCGCTGGGGAAGGCGGCGGCAAAATACTTCTTTTCGCCTGCCGGGGAGGTGATGCCCAGGATCAGCATGTGTTCGGCCAGCCAGCCTTCGTCCCTGGCCATGACCGAGGCTATTCGCAGGGCAAAACATTTCTTACCCAAAAGTGCATTGCCGCCGTAGCCGCTGCCATAAGACCAGATGGTTCTCTCTTCAGGAAAATGGACGATATATTTATTATCCGCATTACAAGGCCAGGGGACGTCCTTTTCGCCCTCGGCAAGCGGTTTTCCGACCGAATGCAGACAGGGGACAAAATCGCCATCGCCCAGCACATCCAAAACTTTTTTCCCCATTCGCGTCATGATCCGCATATTGACGACAACATAGGGCGAGTCGGTCAACTCAATGCCGACATGGGAAATGGGCGAGCCGATTGGCCCCATGCTAAAAGGGATAACATACATCGTGCGCCCCTTCATGGCGCCTTTGAAATGATTCCTCAGCACGGCTTTCATCTCATTCGGGTCCATCCAGTTGTTGGTCGGCCCGGCATCCTCTCTCTTTTGGGAACAAATAAATGTGCGGTCTTCCACACGCGCCACATCTTTGGGGTCCGATTGACACAGGTAGCTGTGCGGCCTTTTTCGTTCATCAAGCTTGATAAAAGTACCCGACTTGACCATCTCTTCACAAAGCCGGCCATACTCTTCCCGGGAGCCATCGCACCAGTGGACATGATCAGGCTGGCACATCTCTGCCATTTCTTTAACCCAGGCGAGCAGCTTTTTGTTATCGGTCATTTGCACTCCTTTTGGCTGGTTTATCTCATTGAGGATGAATTTGCTAACCTGCATAATTTATGAATTGACATAGGTGCGACGCACTTGGTTTTCTTGCAGTGAAGCAATTTTCAGGCATAACTTCAGTCATTTCAAAAAGT
>METF01000270.1:1222-5940 GCA_001771235.1 Candidatus Zhuqueibacterota bacterium RBG_16_48_16 | reverse complement strand
GGAGAGCAGCAGGATGTAAAACAGCACCAGTCCCGAGCCGACCAGAAGGTACTGGATTGGGTGGAGCTGTTTTTTGTTCAGGATTTCGATGAGAAAATAGGCTAAAAACGTCAGGCCGATAAACATGATGGCGTACTTGACGGTTCTTGTGGTTTTCTGGTACTGGTCAATAGGATAGTACAATTTCACACCAAAGAATGTCTTGTCGAATTTAATGGGATCGTTGTAGGATATTTGCGGGAAATTGCGATTGAAATTCAGGGCTTTCCAGTGCGCCTGAAAGGCATCTTTTTCTACATTGTGGACTTGGGGCAAAAACTCGCCGGTAAAACTGGGGTGAGGCCAGTTGGAGTGAATGGCAACATTTGTTTCCTTGCCGATGGGCAAGAAGGTTATCTCCTCACTGCCGTTCACATCGATGTTCATGGCAAACCGGTTGAGCCGCTTTTTTGCAGCCAGGGGCGATTTCACATGCACACCTTTTTCCAGTGCCCCTGTGGTTATAATTCCCGGATTGGCGACAAATGAACCGTCGTTCCAACTGACGCTGATCGGATTGTTAACGCCTTTCAGGTCAGACAGGCCAAACTCCAAAAAGGCATTTTCATAGTCGATGTTGCCGTCTTTGACTTCGATATCACGCAGGTTGGACAAATCAAAGGTGCCCGAAAAATCCAAATCCGCCGTGTAAAGCAATATCCGGTAAATGCTCCGGTAGCGGATTTCAGGGAGCAGCTCGCCGTTAATGTGCAAAGAATCGGGCAAAAGATAGATGAATCGGACAACCGTCTGCACATTTCCTTTACTATCTTTGGGGCTAAACTCAACCGGAATAACCAGCATGGGGCCGATGAGCGCCTGGCTTTCTCCCCATTTGGAGGTAATGTCTTTGAGCACTTCTTCCCTGCGGTTTTTCCGCTCGTTGACGACGGATTGGATGAAAAAAGTGGGAATGAGCAGGAAAATGACAAGACAGCCAATGACAAAAACTTTGAAACCGACAGATGATCCGAGCTTTAAATCCGGCATTTTAGGCCTCCTTCTGTTATGCGTTAGCTTTTGACTAAAATTTTAAGAAATATATGCCACAATGCCACGAAGCCCGTCAGGAACACAAAACATCTTTGTGAGCCTTCGTACCTTCGGGACTTGATGGCAGATATCGACAGATATAAATTTCTATTGGATATGGATAAAGATATAGCTGTACAACATCCACAAATCAGGTCTGAATCGTCTGTAGGACGCGGCCAAAGCGCCGCTCCCGGCGGTGAAATTCTTCCATAGCCTTTTGCAGTGCGGCTTTATCAAAGTCAGGCCAGAATGTATGAGTGAAATAAAGCTCGGCATAGGCGCACTCCCACAGGAGGAAATCACTGAGCCGCTGTTCGCCGCCGGTACGGATGAGCAGATCGACATCTGCCGGCGCAGCATGAAGAGGATCGGCGCCGCACAATAGCCGGGAAAATTGTTTCTTCGAAACCGGCTGATTTGGCCTGATCCGTTGTGCCGCCTGAAGGATGGCCTCCCTGCTCGAATAATCGACGGCAGCTCGAAGCAGCAGATTTTCACCCTTTGCCGTTTTTGCTTCCGCCTGTCTCATAAGCGTGACCAGGGCAGGATTCAACCGGTCGCGCCTGCCGATGAATTGCAGCCGGATGCCGTTGTCGGCGCATTCGCCGATTTCCGAAAGCAGGTGCGAATGAAAAAGCCGCATCAGGAATTCGACTTCCGATGTGGGACGCTGCCAGTTGTCCGAGGAAAAAGCAAACAGGGTCAACGTCGAAATATGGTATTCGGGTGCGACTTTGACGATCTCGCGCACCCGCTCTGCGCCGGCCTGGTGTCCCATAAAACGCGGCTTGCCCTGCCGGGTCGCCCACCGGCCGTTGCCATCCATGATGATGGCCACGTGCAGGTCTTGCGGTTCTTTATGATTGCCGGGAATTGCCATTGAGCCTTCCTTTCCAAAACATACACAAACGAGGTAAAACCTCACTTACGGGTAGAGCAAGGGGTGGACTGATGAGAGGCAACCACCCACAGGCTCACGATTTTCTCTAATAACGGCATCTTGCGGCAACTACAGGCCACCCCTTGTTCTTGACCATCGGTAACTGAGATATTACCAAACGAGTACAATTTTCCTTGAATTTATCCTTATTTTTGCCTAGTCTTATTTGTATTCCTTGGTAACTATTTTGGTATCGTAATTTTTTCGCCACGAAAACTCAAAGGCACAAAGGTTCACAAAGATTTTTCGTGTTCCTTAGTGGCTTTGTGACTTGGTGGCTGAATGTTTGCGTTCCTTGACGCCATGTTTCATGAATTCAGAGACCCATTTTTAAAAGAAATGAGACAGGATTACCGGATGAACAAGATAAACAAATTGAGCAAAGATAAATGAGCAATCTGTGAGAAATTTGTGAGATTTTTTACCGATGGCCCCCGAGATCGTTGCATACCGAATAAATAACCTGACCATCGACCTGATCAACCGGCAGGTGCAGCGGGATGGGAAGATTCTGCCGCTGACGTCCAAATATTTTGACGTGCTTTGCTTTTTACTGTCCCGCCACGGCCGGCTGGTCACCAGGGACGAGATATTCGACCGAATCTGGGGAGAGGTGATTGTCTCCGACACGGCCCTGAGCCAGTGCATCAAAGA
The DNA here is from genome assembly GCA_001771235.1 of Candidatus Zhuqueibacterota bacterium RBG_16_48_16. GTDB lineage: Bacteria > Zhuqueibacterota > Zhuqueibacteria > Residuimicrobiales > Sediminimicrobiaceae > Sediminimicrobium. The sequence continues at coordinate 3,272 of METF01000270.1, read as the reverse complement.
GATTCGCAAAGTCCTGGATGATGATGCCCGGAACCCACGCTATATCAAAACTGTACCAAGGCATGGATTCATCTTTATCGAAAAACCCACCCCTGTTACCAAAAGCGCATCGACACCGCCGCATGGCTCTCCGGCTTCCGCTATTGACAGACGTCCCTACAAGTTTCTGGATTATTACAATGAAGACGACAAGGAGCTGTTTTTCGGGCGTGAGACCGAGATTCAAACCTTGTGCTCGAAAATCCTTGCCCATAAAAGTTTCATTTTGTACGGCCGGTCGGGCGTGGGCAAAAGCTCTATTGTCCACGCGGGCCTGCTGCCGGCATTAAAGCGATTGGGCCATCATCCCCTCAGCATACGGGTATTTCACGATCCCGCCGAGGAAATCATGCGTTTGTTAAATCGGGGTGATCCGGCAGAAAACCCCGCGGATGTAGCGCCTTTCTTAGGCGAAAGTACATCGTCGCCGGAAAGGTCGGTTATTTTTCTTTTCGACCAGTTTGAAGAGTTTTTCACCTTGATCTCGCCCGCGGCGCGGGGTAGCTTTATCCAAACGGTTGAAAAAGTGTCCAGGAAAAATGGTGTGCTTTTCAAGCTGGTATTCATCATCCGTGAAGACCTTTTGGCTGAAATGAGCGTGCTGAAAACCGTTTTGCCGGATATTTTCCATAACGAGTTTCGCCTGCAGCGATTGAGCCGCGAACAGGCGGAAAGGGCGATCGTCCAGCCGGCGCGAAAGGTGCGTTGTAAGTTTGATCCCCGGTTGGTGAACAAGATACTCGACGACCTCTCCGATGGCGACCGGATCGATCCGCCGCAGTTACAGATCGTTTGCGATACGCTGTACGATGCCAAAAACTCGGCCTCTTTTATCGGGCTGGACAGCTATGAAAAACTGGGCGCCGCACCGGAAATTCTTGGACAATACCTGGAGCGCGTCGTCGGGCGCTTCAATGCCTCCGACCTCAACGCCGTCAAGGCGATCCTAACGGCCCTGATCTCCGAGGATGAACAGCGGCTTGTTTTGCCTTTTTCCGGCTTGGCGCAGAGGGCGGGTAGTGAAAAAGCTCGGGAGCTGATTGCCGAGCTGGCAGCGGCGCGGGTCGTGCGCTATCGCATGCAGGATGGTGAAAGCTGGCTCGAGCTGACACACGATTTTTTGATTCCGGCAGTCTGCAAATGGCAAAGCGCTGAAACGCTCGCACTGAAACGCGCCCATGCGATGATCGGTCGCGCCCTGGAAAACTATAAAGCCCATCAATTGCTCATGGATTCGGACGCTATCGATCTCTTTTATCACCTGGGCGAAAAATTACAGCTTTCATCCGAAGAAGCGGACCTGCTGGCCACAAGTATGCTTAATCGCAGGCGGGCGCTGCCGGAATGGTTGATCCGGGCTTCTTCAGCGCCGTTCCGCTTCATTCAACAGGCCGCTCACAATGACGATCCCGACAGCCGGATTTGCGCCGTCGAGTCCTGCAGATATTTCGAAGGCGGCGAGGTAAAGGACTTGCTCATGGATTTGGCACTGGGGGATAAAAATCTTGCGGTGCGCAAAGCCGCCGGCATCGTCCTGACCCACGTGTACGGCGAGAGCGCCGCGCAGTTGATCATGAACAAAAACCGTACCCCCGAACCGGGATTGATCCCGAAGGCTCTTGTCATGGCCATGATGCGCGATCATGACAAGAATCTGGTCAAGCTGTGGAAACTGCCGTTGAGGATAACGCTGCTCGTACTGATGAGCCTGGTGTGGGTCAGGCTGGAACGCAACAAGGCGAATATCCTGAGGCAAACGCTCGGCGGCACATCCGGGGCGGCTTTTTCCGGACTCGCGGTTGGGGCGATTCTAAGTCTCTCCCTCGTTTTTTTTCGTGAGCCGACGATCCATGAGGCCATGACGATCATTTTCGTGCTCTCCGGCCTGGGCTTGATGGCCGGATCGCTGGCAGGCCTCGGCGTCGGCCTGGGCATGTCGTGTATGCAGCACATCAGCTATCGCCACAGCCCATGGTGGGCCGTCCTGGGGGCGACTCTCGGCGGAGCGGCC
>METF01000270.1:953-1095 GCA_001771235.1 Candidatus Zhuqueibacterota bacterium RBG_16_48_16 | reverse complement strand
TTGCCAACCGCAAAACCACGACAAGGCTTTGGCCCAAAATCGCTGCTGCTGCCTTTGGCACCATGGCCGCAGCGATCATTCTGACTTTGATAAAAGGCAACCTCTTTAGCGCCAGCATAGAAAGCATTGCCCGTTTTTTCAT
>METF01000270.1:0-937 GCA_001771235.1 Candidatus Zhuqueibacterota bacterium RBG_16_48_16 | reverse complement strand
GTGCAGCCGCTGGCCGCCCTGTTGGGACAAACCCATTTCGGCCTGGTTTCTCGGCTGGTTCTGGCGGCCGTGGAGGGAATGCTCTTTGGCGCCTGTTTGACGCTGGGGGTTGAGACTGTTGGGAAGAAAGGATTTTCGATAAGAGGATAAACGGCATCCGGTCTTGTCACAACCGCGTATCCTATACACGCCAGGCCATTCCTTTAGACGATTGGTAAAGGATAATCGAAGGATACATGGGAACAACATGGCAGGAACATGGGAACAATATGGTAGCAGTAGTAAGATAAAGCATAGTTGAGCTAAGCGATTAGCTTTCAGCGATCAGTATTCAGCTTTTAATAATTTGAAGCCAAAATTTTAAAGTGGAAAACCGATATGAGTTATTGCCCACGGATTACGCGAAAGAACAGAAAAACGGAAACGATTTAGTGCCTTTCGTGTGTTTAGTGGGCTTGATTTTTTTAAGGAACCTCTGTTCCAAGCTCCATTTAGAAATTCAGGGTGAATACCGGCAATCATACATCATTGTCACCCCTTGGATAAATTTAGTTTGTCCTCATCGCATAATGTTCATTTTTGAGCTGTCCGCTGAGGGCTGATCGCTGAAAGCTTTTTTTGGATTCAAGCTAACCTCGAATCATAAAAGGCACCCAATGAGGAATTGACTTTTTACACCACTATCGCTATTATTACAGAGAGAAAATTCGTAATTGTTTAGCCAAATGAAAAATTACCAAGTTTAAAATCTCATAACAAGAGAACTAACTGGAGCTAAGGCGTTAGCCTTTTAATACAGACTTTTAAAATCCTTACGGATTAACTCCGATTAGACTTGGCTAAACAGATACAAAAATTCGATCGCAGGATGTTGATATCATCGCCTGGTGGCGGAAGGGAAGGGCAGATCATGGCAAAAGTCAAAAAGAATGTGCTG
>METF01000269.1:5361-5844 GCA_001771235.1 Candidatus Zhuqueibacterota bacterium RBG_16_48_16 | reverse complement strand
CCGGCCTGAGCTGGGCCTTTTTGAGCGAATCGCTCCCCAAAAAGGAAACGTGCCGCAGCAAGGCCTCTTTGCTGATGAGCCGGCTTTCGTCGGGAAACGGGCTTTCCACGTCGTCGGCGCACCAAAGCGCATGACAGTTCCATAGCAAAACAATTGTCAGAGTTAATAGCAATCGACAACGTCCAGCGAGCCGCCAAAAGGATTTATCAAAGGTGCTCACATTCGTCAACCTTTATATAAAAAAGGTCAAAATGAAAACAGCATAATTAGTGACAGGATGATACTACAGCGAAAGTTTGGCCTAGAAGAAAGATTTTGCACTCAATTCAAAAGGACAGAATGATCAAAGACAAAATCATTCTTACAGTTATTTTGTCTTTAATCATTTTGTCATTTGATCGTTGGCTTCTTCGTGACTTTGCGACTTCGTGGCGAGGATTTAATCCTTCGCAAATAAAGTTTCGCTGTGGTATTGATCAATCT
>METF01000269.1:0-5183 GCA_001771235.1 Candidatus Zhuqueibacterota bacterium RBG_16_48_16 | reverse complement strand
CGGCAACGCCAACAAGCGCAACGGCGGTTGCCGCAACAGCAATAATCCTGAGAAAGACCTTTTTGAACGGCACGACCCCGTAGAGATGATACGCTTGAACGGCGGCGATAATATGCGTTCCGGCCACCGCCAGCGCCGAGGCTGTTGCCGAACCGCTGATGCCCCACAAGGGAATCAGGGTGATGTTGCAAACGACATTGATGAGCAGCGATACCAGGGTATTCAAAAGAATGAGCCTGGTTCTGGCGTCAGCCGACAGCGTCATTGTTGCCGGGCCGACAACGGCATTGACAAAAAAGCCGGTCGATAAAATGCGCAGGGCCACGGCGCCGCTGGCGCAATCGCTGCCGAAAAATTTGACCAGGAGAGGCTCGGCGTAGATCACGATCGGCAGGTAGACGGGCAAGGTGAACATCAACAGCCATTTGCTGGTCGTTAAATAGATTGGCTCCAGGCTGGACTCGTCACCTCGGGCAAAAACGCCGGAAATGAGTGGCATGGAAATCATGGCAAAAGATTGCGGCGTGACCGTGACGAATTGCGCCAGCGGCAGCACGGCGTTGTAAATGCCAGCCTGGTCAATCGTCATAAATGACGCCAGGAACAGCGTGTCCACACGACCGATGAGAAACCACAAGATCGTCGAAAAGACCAAAGGCCAGGAATAGGTGACGAGAATCGAAGCCATCTTGGCTGGTTTCCGGGCGAATAACTCTTTATAAGGCACAGCCCGCGCGACAAGCAATAGACTGACCGCTGCCATAATGATAAAGCCATAAATATATCCATAGATGGCCGAGTCAAGCTTAAAGCCCGCAAGAGCCAAAAGAACAAAACAAAAAAGCACGAAAAGATTTCGCGCGATTTGTTGCGAAAAGATCATCGCAAACATTTGTTTCAAACCGCGCAAAACAGAAGATGAAAGCATGGTGATACCCAGGAGCGGGATCAACAGCCAGAATCTGTGTATTACGTACAGCAGGCCCGGCTTTTGAAAGACATGATTGGCCAGAACGGAGGCGAATAAATAGACAAGGCCGCTGGTGAGGATGATGCATGGCAAACCGATTATAAAGGAAGCCTTCAACGTTCCGGCAACCTTGCTGTATTCTTTTCGTGAAAGATGAAAAGCAATGAACCGTGCGATGGCTTGTGGCAACCCCATAACCGATAGCATGGTGGCGATTTCCATGATCACCACTCCCGTGGATACAAGGCCGAAATCGTCCAGCCCCAGATGTCTTTTGAGCAGCACGCGCAAAATATACCCCAACACCCGCGCTGCAATCATTCCGACAAAAACAACCCCCGCTCCCCTGGCCATCGTCTTTATCGTCTGCTGTTCTCTATGGCGGATCTCGTTCAACTTGTACTGGATTTTTATATTAAATTCGTTTAATTTCAAGTCGTCTCAGGATGACGTTTTAATTTAATTTCTTTTGCCAAAATTCAAATAGATATTATGGGCCATGATGAATTTCCGCCAGCTCTTTACCCCTGCTGAACTTTTTTTACTTATGAAAAGTTTTACCCGCCGACATGGTTTTTTTATCCATATCCTGCTGTCGTTGCTGTTGCTCTCCCTGTTCTATTATCCCAACCTTCTGAATCATAGGAGCCTTCCTTCAAACCAGCCCCCACGCATCGTCGATTCTTCTTTACAATCACAAACCGCAAGGGATGGTTTCGTCTCGCCAAAGTGGGAGCCGCGTTTTTTCGGCGGCACACCGTTTTTTGAAAAACATTATGCCTTTGCGCGATTCAGTATTTTTGACTGGTCCATTTCCAGACTGCTTGGACTGATATCCGCTCCTCAGTTCGTTTATATTTTGCTCAACCTGGTGCTGTTTTCTCTTTTCATATATTGGGCATCCACAGCTTTAGGCGTTCATCCTCTCGCTGCATTTTTCACTTCCATCGCCCTGTTATTTTCCCCGTTTTTCATCTCACTCTTAAGTTGCGGCTATTATGAAGAGCTCTTGTCTTTTTTCCTGCTCCCCCTGGTTTTTTTCTTTTCCACAAAACTTTACCTGAAAAAAACCGCGCTCTATTTTTGCGCGACGGCCATCACGTTTGGATTCCAATTGCTGCGAGCGGGCATTTATGCCGGTTATGCAACGCTGCTTTTCATCGGCCTGTATGTCTTGTTCAACCTGGCGTTCGCTCTTTTCACAAGAAAACACACCAAAGCCGCTCTTGTCTCCTCTCTGTTTGTCCTGTGCGCCTTGATGACGGGAATCTCGTTATCTTTAATTCTTTTCGTTCCGTTATTGGATGAATCAAGATTTATGGCGCAAAGCATCTTTTCCGCTTCTCCGGCCATTTTTTCCTCGCTTGCGAATCTGTTTTCATTTTTCTCTCCCCTGGCTGGGAATATGCCGTTTTTCTCCGGCACGGATCTCCTGTCCATTTCTTTTTATCTCCAGGTAACCCTGTTCGTCCTCGCGGGTACGGGGATTATCCTTGGCCGGGACAAGCTGACCGGTTTCCTGCTCACTGCGGCCGTTGTCTTTTATCTCATCGCTTTTGGCCATTACGTGCCATTCATACGATCATTGTTGCCGTTTCTTGTCCCGTTCTATAAGAATTTGGAAAACCCCTCTCTTTTTTACGGCGTATTCTATTTTTCATTGGCGCTGCTGGCCGGCAAAGGAGTGAGCTGCCTGCCAGGCTTCTACGATACCAACAAGCGTATGGCGAATAGACGGCTGGTACAAAAAAGAACTTACAGATTTTTCATCGGCCTGTTGATGCTGGCAGTAATAATACCTGTTTTTGTGATTTTTGCAAAAACGCACCTTATCCGGCTGTTTGCTGCGCAAGACATAGTTCTTAACGTGCATCAGCAACGGGCGATTTTTTTCAACCTGCTTTTCGATGCCTTGAAATTCCTGCTGCTGGCCGCGCTTTCGGTCTTTTTTGTGTTCTATTACATGCAAAAGAAAATGTCGTACGCGCTCATGGTTTCGGCTTTGACCGCACTCATGTTGCTCGATCTTGCCGCTATCGATTATAAGCTATTGGGCAGGAAAGCTCCTCAAGCCTCTGCCATCGCCATCGATCGGGAAGATTTGGCGATCCTGGAAAAAGACGAGTCTCTTTTCAGGTTTTTCTATCTCGGCAGCGGCAAAGATCAACTGCCGTTCCCCGGCCATAACTGGCAAAATTTGACCGGCCCGGCCGTTGGCAGATTAAAACTCTACCAGGATTTTTTGCAGGAAACCGGCTTTGACCGTTATCAGGCGTACCTCATTCATCCATTTATTGCCAAGTACTGGCGCTTGGTACTGAGGAGTCATCAGGAAGTATGGCAGCCCGTTCCCATTCAGCAGATCGACATGTCGCGGTTGAATTTCGATGGCGCCATGCTGGACATGTTGAATGTTAAATATATCTTTTCGGAAAAATTCGCCATTCACGATCCGCGTTATAATCTCATCAACGACTCGAGGCCGTGGCTCTATGAAAACACCACCATTCTGCCGCGGGCTTTTTGGGCCGATTCACTCGTCGTCCTGACAGGCAAAAGCCGCATCTTCAGCCGGATGAGAAACGCCGAGTTCGAACCGGGGAAATTGGCCATCATCGAAGAGGCGCCGCCCTTTGCCATTGGCAAAGCCGATAGTGCTGATGTGAAGATAACCTCCTACCGCGCCGATGAAATCAGGCTCACGGCTTTCACCTCTCATCCGGCATTGTTGGTGCTTAGCGAAAATTATTATCCTTCCGGATGGAAAGCGTTTGTGAACGGACGGGAGAGCAAAATCTACAAAACAAATTATCTGCTGCGCTCGATCTTCCTTCAACCCGGCAACCACAAAATCATATTCCGGTTTTATCCCAAAGCATTTACGGTCGGCCTGTGGATGAGCTTAACTACGGCGGCATTGGTGTTGAGTTTGATGGTCGCGGTCATCTATGTTCACGTTCGGGATTATTTTACAAAAAGAGGAACAGATTCCCTTGGCTAGAAAATATGCAAATCTGAAACGCGCCATATACATGGCCTCCGGCAGGCTCAAGGGCGGATTTTTTGTGTTGATCGTTTGCTGCATTCTCATGGTTATTGTATATACCCAGCACCTGGTCGCCGAGCTGCGCAAAGACGCCAGTGACATCGTTCATTTTTACGCGATCATCGTACAGCGCATTGCTTCCGATCCCATCGAGTCCGAGGCGCTGGGATGGTTTTTTGAAAATGTCATTCGCCAGACCAATTTTCCGCTGGTGCTGGCCGATACGGAAGGCAATCCCAACTCCTGGGAAGGGCTGGACATTCCGGAAAACGACATGTCGCCATCGACGGTCGACAAGGTCAGAAGAGTGATGAAAAAAATGGCCAAAGAGAACAAGCCCGTTGCCATAACGCATGACGGCGTCGTCATCAGCTACCTGTATTACGGCGACTCGAAACTGGTTTCCCAACTGTCGCTCCTGCCTTATGTAACACTGAGCGCGCTGAGCTTGCTGGTGCTGGTGGCGTTTTTAGGTTTTGGCAGCATCAAGCGAAGCGAGCAGCGCTTTATTTGGGTTGGCATGGCCAAAGAGACGGCGCACCAACTGGGCACGCCCATTTCATCGCTCCTGGGCTGGATGCACATACTGCGGGAAAATCCCAGCGACTCCTCGAAAATCAACACGGTTGCCATGGAGATGAAATCGGACATCAAAAGACTGGAAAAGGTGGCGGCGCGCTTTTCCCAGATCGGCTCGGAGGCAGCTTTGACAAAGCAGGATATCCATATCGTTCTATCCGATGTCATTGCCTATATAAAACGCCGGCTGCCTCACACCGGGCGTGAGTTCAAGATCATCGAGAATTACGGCACCCTTCCCCCTTTGCCCATAAACAGGGATCTGTTCGAGTGGGCGATTGAAAATTTAATTAAAAACGGAATCGATGCGGTGAAACAAAAAATGGGGATCATCGAGATCGTCACCGGGGAGCTGCCCGATAACGGTCTTTATTTTATCGATGTCACCGATAACGGCAGCGGAATTAAAGCACCTCGGAAAAACGATATTTTCAAAGCAGGCTATAGCACCAAGAAACGCGGCTGGGGACTGGGACTGAATTTGACCAAGAGAATCATCGAGGAATATCACGGCGGTAAATTGTTCATCAAAGAGACCTACCCCGGCAAAGGCACAACCATGCGGATCGTCCTCTATAATGAATCTTG
>METF01000268.1:6892-7253 GCA_001771235.1 Candidatus Zhuqueibacterota bacterium RBG_16_48_16 | reverse complement strand
GACACAAGGAAACCGACTCGAATCGGTATGCGGCAGAAAGAGCGCGGCGTTGTAGGCATCGATAAAACCGCCGGCGTTGCTCAGCTCGATGCAGGTGAGCCGCGATGCAAAAACATCGATCCTGTCCCTGATGGTTTTTGAGAGCAGGTACAACCGCGCCCCGGCCAGCGAGGTGTTGCCCAGCGCAGTGAATTTGCCACGGTCGACATCCGGGAACAGGCCGATGGAAATCGCGGCTGAGAGATCGATGTTCGTTCCCAGCGCACCGGCGATGACGATCCGGTCGATATCGTCCCAGCTCATTTCTATCTCTTTGAGCAACGTTTCGATGCCGGCATAGACCGCCGCTTTGGAATATATA
>METF01000268.1:4031-6800 GCA_001771235.1 Candidatus Zhuqueibacterota bacterium RBG_16_48_16 | reverse complement strand
AATTGTCGCCGGTGTCCAGGACGTAATACCACTCTTTTTCCGCATTTTCCTTCACACCCGGAAAGTCTTTATTCAGCCGCCCGGAGCGGTCGATGGCACCGTTTTGGAACAACACCGCAATGGATTCAAACAGGCCTGAGCCGCAAAGACCTCGTGCCTTTTCATCTCTCAGGGTATGAGGTATGAGTTTCTTATTTGCTTCATCCCAGTCGGCGGCATAAATAGCGCCCCTTTCGGCTCTCATGCCGCAGGTGATGCCACCGCCCTCGAAGCACGGTCCCGCCGAAGTGGAGGCGCACAAGGCCCATTCTTTGTTGCCGATCACGATCTCGCCGTTAGTGCCCAGGTCGATAAAAAGAACGACATCATCGGCCAGATCGATCCCGGCAGCGACGGCGCCCGCGGTGATGTCCCCGCCGACGTAGCTGGCAACGGACGGACAGGTGAACAGCAGGGCTCCGCTGGCACAAACCATATCCCTGTCTCTCGCCGGGATGGCCGGAAAGGAAGTGAAGGCCGGGATGTATGGCTCTTTGCGCAAATAGACCGGATTAACGCCGTGATAGAGATGCAGCATGGTCGTGTTGCCGGAAACGGCGGCGGCGATCACATCATCGGCGGCGATGTCGTTTCCGGCCAACAAAGCCTGTTGCAGGCCGGCAATCCTGTCGCGTACGGCTTTGGTCAATGACGGCAATGCCCCTTTTTTCTCGCAGGCGATCATTCGCGAAATGACGTCGGCGCCTCGCGAAATCTGCGGGTTGGCTGACGAAGCCAGATCGACGACCGCGCCGTCTTCCATGTCAACCAAAGCAACCGCCAGGGTCGTGGTGCCGATATCGACCGCCCAGCCATAGGCGGAGCGGTCGTCGTCGGTCGAGGAAATGATATTGAGCCGGTTGTCGCAGTCGAGCGCGTGCAGGGTGATGTGCCAATCCGACTGTCGCAGTTGATTCGGCAAAGTCGAAAAAAAGTCACCGGAAAAATGAATCTCGCCGTGATATCGCTTTTTCAGTTCTCTGGTTATTCTGTCGGCATCACTGCATGAATCCTGCAGCGTTGGCCGAGGTAATTTGATATCTATTTTTTGGAAGGTAAAGAGTAAAGCAGGGGATTGCTGCAGCAGCGGTGAATAATCAGTCGATGATGTGATCACCTCACCGACTCTCGATTCCGGCGGCACCAGCACCTCAACATCGGAGCAGGGATAGGCCAGGCAGGAGAGAATATCTTTTAGCGGTATTGTCTGAAACTCAATTCGGTTGTCCCTCTCGTCGGCAAGTGCACCGGAGACGAGATGCACCCGGCATCTGCCGCACGTGCCCTGGCCATCGCATTGGCTGTCGATGAGGTACCCCGCCTGCCGCGCCAGGGTGAGGAGGTCCAGGCTGCCGTCCGTTTTGAGGGAGATGTTTTCCGGCAAAAAAAGCACGCGAAATGCCACGACTATCCCTTCCACACGGTGCGAAGAAATTTTGGCAGGGAGGAGGCTTCGCGCGGCCCGACGATGACCTGCCAGCCGGATTCCTCTTCCAGCTCGCCGCTTAGCGAGGCAACGAGTCCGGGAATGATGACCTTGCGATGGGATAATTTATCGGCTAATTGGGATTCCGTCAGCGCTTTGGTAACGCTACTGCTGGAGAACTTGTCCGCCGCCCAGGCGGTGAGCACCGACATGCCTTCCGAATCGGTTAACAGGATACGCGCCGGCACTTTGGCGGCTTCCACCTCGGGCTTGACGGAAAAATAGGTGAGGGAAAAATTGGTGGTGACGATCAGCGGTGCATCCGGGCCGGGCGCGCCGACTTCGTAGACACCCGGCTCCATCATAATCGGTTTCTGCGGATCGGTGTAGAGATTGAACCGCAGGGTGATCAACGGCAGAATGAATTCCGGCTCGATGTCGTCGAGCACCAAGATCGATGCGTACTTGCAAATCGCCGCAGCGGCAAAGGCTAACCGCCCGGCTTTGGTTTCGGCGTTTGCGAAGACCAGAACCGGGTAACCGAGCTGACGGGAATTTTTCAGGATGGCCATTCGCCGGATGATGGTCAGCTCTTCCACGGTCGCGGATTTCCTGGCGCCAATGGCCGGATCGATGACGATCTCCTTGACGCCTACCTGTTCGAAAAAGGCGGTCTTTTCAGCCACGGCTTCCAACGTCGATCCCGATACAACAATCGGCACGTTTTCGCTTTTGGCCAGCTCCGCCCAGGCTTTTTCATCCCCATCACCAACTCCCCAAACCAGCGGCTTTTTATTTTTACTGATGGTGAGAGCGCTTTTTATTTCGTCGATATCCGGGCTGTGCAGGATCAGCGGCAAATCCAGGCTGACGGTTATTTCCGATGATGCCCGGTTAAATCTTTCCGGATGGCCGCCATCGGATTGCAGGACGACGGCGTCTATCGAGACACTTTCCCCGACCCTTTCGAATTGTAGACGGCGAATCCGATTGCAGCGGTTGCGGATATTTTCCGGGGAATCCTGGGCCGAAACCGTCATGGCGATGCAGGTCGGATGGAGAAAAGTTTTTTCGTGGCGGAACAGCACGGTCTCGCCGCCGCAGGTAACGCGCCTTTCCTCCGCACCAAAAGTGACGGTGGTGATGGGCGGCCGGGCCTCCTGCGATAGTTTCTCTTTGGCCTCTTCACTCACATCGGGACAAGCGGCCAGCTCGACTTTTTTTGACGCCAGCGCCATGGCAAAAGCCAGGCAGGTCGGGTAACCGCATTTCTTGCAGTTCGTTCTCGGCAGTAATTTATAGAT
>METF01000268.1:3743-3885 GCA_001771235.1 Candidatus Zhuqueibacterota bacterium RBG_16_48_16 | reverse complement strand
ACTAAACACACTAAAGGCACTAAATCGTTTCTGTTTTCGTGTTTTTTCGTGGGTACTAAGAAGGTAATGATTTTCCATTTTTTAAAATCTTTGCTTCCCAAAAAATCAATTCGTGAAATTGGTGGTTTATTTCTTATGAAGT
>METF01000268.1:0-3532 GCA_001771235.1 Candidatus Zhuqueibacterota bacterium RBG_16_48_16 | reverse complement strand
TTTCAGACCGCCATCCGCTCTTATAAATTTCTTGCTCACAATATACTTCTTGCCGATGCCCATAAAACCGGGCGACTGTACGCCGCCGCCAACCGAACCGGCCAACGTGCTAAAGCTCATGCCCGTCGGCGTCATGCCGTTGTATTCGCGATTGACGATGATAAAGCCGTTTGCCTCCGGCAGAATGGCAACGATGCATTCGAAACAACCGCAGCTCGTCTCCGGGTGCTCCATGATGGTGTAGGCGTTGAACTTTTCGACAGTCTGGTTGGAGGCCTGGAAGACGAACTCGTTGACGCCCTGCCATTCTCCCTTCACACCATCCAAAACTTTGCCCTTTTTCACCGGCTGGTTCGGCCCGGTTGGATCGATCTCATGAGCCGCCTTGCCGTCCACCCAGGTGTAGGCGCCACAAAGTCCGGGTCTTTCGGGCTTGATGATGCAAATATGATTGGGGGCAAAGGACTGGCACAGTGCGCAGGAGTAAAATTCCTCCACACTCTCGTCGGTCATGCCCGCGGAACGTCTGTCGCGCTGTTCATAGGCCTTGCGGGCGCTGGGTAAAAGCTCATTGATTTTCTCAAGATCGGTATAGATGTTTACCGCAACCTTATCGACGATTTTGCTAAAGCCATCATGTATTTTCGCATGCAGAATGTTGCCCAGGTGTCGGAGGCGAAATCCCTTGGCAAAAGCCTCGTTGCTGATGCGCATCCAGATCAGATCACGCTGGCCCATGTGGAAGACGCCCATGGCTTCATTTAAAAAGCTGTGAATGTGTCGCTCAATAACCGGCTCGAACATCGGCTGCATGGAGCGGCCGGCGACCTTGACCAGGATCGCCAGCGGCAGTGATGAGCCGGCCTCCACCGTGTCAATGTCCGGCCCGTGAACCGCTATGGTATGGTCTTCAATTTCATCCATGTTGACGCTCGTCGCCCATTCAAAAGCCCGAGAATATTTGCCGCCGAACTGAACGTGCATGTTCTCTTTGCGGATACGCTCGCCCTCAAAAGCAGAGCCGAAGTGAACGGGAATGTCGATTTCGGCTATCTTGACTTTGACGCCGCGGGCTTCGAGGCACCTGCCGGCGATTTTTTGATAATCCTTTTCAACCACCAGCGTCTCGAACCGGGTGGTGTCGGTCTTGCCGATGGGTTCGAGATCCTGGTCGGTGATGATGGGGAATCCCATGGCAATGGCCGCCGCTCCGGCAGCCGCGGTGATCGGCCCGATGTCGCCCAAAACCAGACAAAATGCCGGCACCCGCTCGCGGCAGTAATCGAGCGATTTCTGCCACTCAGCGGCTTTTACGCCGCCAAACGTGAGCGCTGCGCGGATGGCAAAGTTGAGCGCATAGACGGCGGAACCGATATCGCCGCCCAGGGGAACGATATAGGTCTCCAGCCCTGCCTCGATATTTTTTTCCTGCAGTTGATCGATCATGCTCTCATTGGCCTGGTTGCCGACGATGAGGCTGAGGATATTGCGGCGCTGGAAATCGCGGATGATGTGCTCGGCAATCGCGGCGTCGGGTGCTTTGCCGGCGATGACCGCCACTCCCGGCATTCGGCCGTCCACCAGCAGGAGACCCAGGGATCGTAAAATATTGTCGGCAATAAAACCGATGCCTTTCGGCTCCACGCCCTTTTGTAGCGCTTTGAGCAGCTCCACACTCAATGCCGTCGCCAGGCCGCGATTGATGGTGCCCCCCAGTCCGTCGATGTTGAGAACGTCGTCTTTGCTTTCGGCAATGTTTTTGTACCGGGACAATAGAGCCGCTACATCATTGCCTGTTGGCGATTCGATCCCTAACAACGCATAAGCAAGCGGCAGCGGGAACAGAGTGTCGTTAAAGCCTATTTGTTCATCGAGCGATAATTGAATTTGCTTTTCTGCAACGGTCGTTTCCAGCAGATCGAGTATTTGGCGGGTGCCTGTTTCAACGGCGCTGATGATGGGGTGTGCCATGGTCTAAAATTCTCCGGTTTCAGGTTTGAGATTTCGAGTAACTGATCGTAGGGTTCTTGCGACAAGATAAAAAATGACAGGATGACGGGATTAAACCGGATGGACACGACTAACTAATGGTAGATTTTATCGTGTCAATCCTGGTAAATCCTGTGATCATGTCAAAAAATTGTCAATGCCATAACATCATCTGATCGGATACGATTTCGCTTCGGTAAAATTCGTGTCATTCGTGGTTTAAGCGGACTTTATCATTTCGGCCGCTTCGTCAGCCAGCTTTATCATTTTCTCGGCGTCATCCTCCTGCATTGATCCGGCGCCGCAACAGGGCGTGATCAAAACCGATGATAAGAGCAACTCCCTGGGAATATCTTTCGATTCGAGGATGCCAATGCCGTCCCAAAATCTTTTCACAACAGTGAACGGATTTTCCGCTCTTACGCCCTCCGAATTCGGAACGATTCCCCAGGCCAGGCTGCCGCCAGCCTCGAGATAGGAGCGGAGTTTTTCCGAATAAAGCGTCATGGATTCAAAATAAGAGACGGCATCGAAATTGATGATATCGACGCCGGAATCCATGAGCAGCGTCCAATCGGTATTGCCGCAGCAATGGGCGCCGGACCTGGCGCCCTCGCTCTTGATGGCATCGCTGATGAGGGCAATCGTCTGTATCACCTGGTCGCGCTCCAGAGAAATAAAGGCAGAGCCATAAGACGCCAGGTAAGGCTCGTCGATGAACAGGATAACGTCGGGAGATAATTCCGCCAGCTTGCGCACCTGCCAGCGGGCTTTCATCATCAGGCCGTGGGTGATCACCTCTTCGAATTCGGGATTGTAGAGGATCGACCGGTTCTTTTCGTCCGTCACGGTCAGGCCCAGGCTGATCGGACCGGTGATCTGGCCTTTGACAAAGGGCGTTTTGCAGCCGTTCTTTTTGTAATGATCCAGAAAGGCGTAAAAACCACCGGCGTATTCTTCACTCATGGCGAAGGCATCCAGATCGTCCTCCATGAGTGAATCCATAAATTTTTCTTTATCTCTGTAAAAATCATCACCCAGCGCAAAGTACAGGCGCTGTTTTTCCCGGTCGATGGTTGCGCCGGGCAGGCCCTCGGAATACTGGATGTACATGCCCTCGCGGAAGTCCCGTTTCGGCAACTGCGGCCAAAAGGGAGCCTCTGAAAAGGTGTTCATGATCAGGTCGATAGCTTGTTGGGTATCTTTGTGTGGAAGACTTCCCACAGCGGTGCTGATGATTGTGCGTTTCATGGTTTTTCTCGTTATTATCGCTTTGCCTCTTTTTAGCCAGCGCATGCCAGCCACCAGGTACCAGTAACCAGCAACCACGAGACAGCCGATGGCCAGATGTCACTTTTGTTCTGGATGCTAAGATACAATGGATTGACTAAAAATGCGAATTATTTTTCTTGCGTAATGAACGTTCTATACATTTCTAGTTGAAAGCATTTCACCATATACTTGTTTCTTTCGATTAACTGGCTAATTATGATGTTAACTGTGCAGAAGAAGGAAGATAAAGTCAGGCAATAACGTGGTTGAC
>METF01000267.1:308-5085 GCA_001771235.1 Candidatus Zhuqueibacterota bacterium RBG_16_48_16 | reverse complement strand
TTTATTTCCTCTATTAAGTTTCGGATGATCGTCCCGGCATCCGATTTCAAATTATTCTCCATGACTTTTTCGACCCGCCACTCTTCAAATTCCTCATCATTGTCATTTTTCGCCTCCGAAACACCATCCGTATAGGCGAGCAAAATATCGCCGCATTCCAGATCGACGGTTTCGGTTTGGTAAACGACATTCGGCATCATACCCAAAAGCAGGCCGCCCGTTGTCAATGTCCTTCGTGATCCATCGGACTTGAAAAGGAACGGCGGGTTATGGCCGGCATTCACATAAGTGAATCTTTTATTTCTCACATCCACCTCGGCGTGGAACAATGTGATAAACTTGTCATAATTGGTGTGGGCGTGAATGAGATTATTCAATTTCGCAACGACCGTGGCGATGTCCGCATCGGTATCGATCAGGCTGTGCAGCCCGGCCTGAAGATTGGACATGAGCAGCGCCGCCGGTACGCCTTTACCGGAAACATCCGCTATGGTCAGGGCGATATGGCTTTCATCGAGCCGGATACAGTCGAAAAAGTCGCCGCCGACCTGCCGGGAGGGAATGTTGATCCCCAGAACTTCCATATTTTCTAATTGGGGGAACGAGCCGGGCAACAGCCTTTGTTGTATATCGCGGGCAATATTGAGCTCTTCTTCGATTCGCTCCATCTCCAACGCTTCCTGGAACAGCCGGGCGTTTTCCAGAGAAATCATGGCACGGTTGCATAAAGTTGACAGGAATTCCAGCTCATCGTGGGAGAAGGATCGGTTGGTTATTTTTTCGCCTAAAATGATGACGCCTTTTACCTGGTCCTGCATGCGCATGGGGACGATCACTTTCAGGTCAAGCTGCTCCAGCGGCAAAAGGCCTTGAGGCAGCTCATCCTCTTCCACGAGTACAGGCGCGGTCAGCTTCGCCAGGCCATCGATGAATTCCTGCGTTTTGAGAGGCTCATAGTCCATAATATCATCGGGAACGCCGCGCGTTGCCGCCAACTCCAGGCCGTTTCCATCTTTCAGAAAAAGAAAACACTTGTTGATCAGCATCTCGCCCATCAGGGCAAACATCAACAGGTTGACGATCTTTTCTTTATCGAGTGTCGAATTCAGCTCCTTGCCGATATCGAAAAGGGTGTTGAGCTCCTGGATTTTTTTGTCCAACATTCGGTTCACGGCCTCGAGCTTTTGATACATAAGCGCATTTTCTATGGACGCGGCCGCCAGGTTGGCCAGTGACGACAGGTATTCGATCTCTGCGTCGGCAAAAATTCCTTTATCCAATTTGGGACCTAATCCCAACACACCGACTGTCCGTTGCGTGCTGGTCAGCGGCAGCAGGAGCTTGATGCCGATATCCGTAAAAGTTTGTCTGCATTGTTGATGGTTATCGCCCAGCTCATCCACATGAATGGGCATGTCGATACAATCCTCCATGTAGACCTTGTTGCCCAGCATCTCGCGCGAAATTCCTTTGACCGCCTCGACGCTGAATTTGTTCTCGCTATCGACAACCAGCACCAGTCCCCGGGTGATCATCATCCGGCCCATCGGTGTCAGCAGCAAATTATTCAATATCGTTCGCAAATTGAGTGTGCTGTTCAACACCTTCCCCATTTCGAATAAGGATTGGAGCTCGACCAGGCGCTGGTCTATTTGACGAGCGACATCCGGCTCCTGAGCCGCCTGATGCCCGCTCATTTTGCGTCCTTTATCTTTTTGATAGAGTTCGAATTCTGTTTATCGATAAAATATTTCACCATTTTAACCTGGTTCTTCACGCCGGGCTGGATATCATAGTTCACTTCATCCATCAATTTGCGCATCAGGTATATGCCCAAACCACCGACTCGCAATTCCGCCAGGTACTCTTTCATTTTGGGCATGATGACTGAGCCGGGGTCAAATGATTTGCCGTGGTCCGTGACGATGATGGTCAATTTTTGGTAGTCAATCTTGATGGCAACATCCAACGACTTTGCTGCTTCTTCCCGTTTATAGGCATGTTTCACCACATTCGTACAAGCCTCATCACACGCCAATTCAATCTTGTCAACCTCATCAGATCGGAAACCTACTTTTTCCGCAACTTTGCCCACAAATATTCTAATTAAATCCAAATTGTCGGTCCGACTTGGCACCCGCAGTCTAAATTCGTGTTTCGTACTTGCCATCGCGGCTCCTATGGTTAAATGGATTGCTCTTTCTGCCTGATTCCCGTTCTAGAACTTTTCAATCGCTTCATGTTCATCATCGAAAATGTCATAAAGAGTCGGAAAACCAAGAAGATCAAAGACGCGAAAAATCTTCGGAGTCATATTGGACAATTTAATATCACCACCCATGTTACGGACTTGTTCGATAAATCCCATAAAGACACCCAGGCCTGCACTGCTGATATATTTTAGATCCGTAAAGCTCACGATAATTTTGCACCTGTTTTCGTCGACAAGGTTTTGAATGGCGTCTTCCAGTTGCGGCGCCGTATGTGCATCCAAAAAGCCGCCGACTTTTAAAATAGAGTAAGCAACGTTATCTACTCGCTGGACAGCAAAATTCTCCATCAACGTGTCTCCATAATACTGTTAAATAGGATTTTTTTTATAATGCCTTGATGATCACACAGGTCATGTCGTCGAATATATTCTTTTTGCCTAAAAAGTCTAACAAATCCTTAACAAGCTGTTCTTTGATGGCCGATAAATCAAGCTGATTTGATTTCAAGAACGATTCTTCCAAACGCTCTTCGCCATAAAGCTCTCCCTCGTCATTGCGGGCATCCGTGGCTCCATCGGTGTAAAGAAGAAGTACCTGGTTCTTTTCGAGCACTATGGAACACTCTTCAAGCGTCTCATCAAAAAGAACGCCCGGATCGAGGCCCAGGCCAATTCCTTTTGGCTCCAGCAGGCGGACGCCATCATCGCCGCCGGAAGCGAGTAGAATGGGACAATGTCCGGCTCTGCAAAAGGTAAAACGTTTCTTCTTCGCGTCAATAATCCCATAAATGAGTGTAATAAAATTTTTCCTGTCGATATTACCATAAAATATCCTGTTAGCCAAAATCAACGTTTGTTTCGGCGATTGGTTGCCCCGCGCCAAAGCCTGCATGATGCCTTTGATTTCGGCCATATAAAACGCAGCGGAAGCTCCTTTGCCCGAAACATCGCCGACCACCACGCCTGTTTTGTTCTTACCCAGCTCAAAGAAATCGTAATAATCGCCACCGACTTCATTGGCGGAATTGCAGATCGCATCGATTCCAAAGCCGGGAACGACCGGCATATTTTTGGGCAAGAGTTGCCGCTGCGTTTCATGAGCGATCTTGAGCTCTTCCTCCAATCTTTCCTTAACGATGGATTCCTGTACCAGGCGGGCATTTTCAATGGCAACGACCGCCTGTTCTGAAAATGCCCTCAGCATATCCACGTCGTCCTGCTCGAAACCGTAAGTCACTTTTTTGCCAACATAAAGATATCCTATCGTATGTCCCCCGGTACGAAGAGCCACGGCAACAAGTGATTCCAGCTCCCTCTTCCATTTTTTAAAATCTTTTACCAACAGGCTTTTGATGACCTGGTTACTTAACAAGGGCTCCGGGTGTTCCGCGAACCACTTGTCCACCTTGGAATCGGTGGATGGCTGCCAGGATCTCTTTTCCGATTCCGTTAAATGAAGAGCGGATACCAGTTGAAGCTTGTTACTTTTTTTATCCACAAGCTCAAGCCAGGAGAAATCAGACTCGGTCACCTCGTTGGCCAGCCGCACGATGCTTCGCACCAGTTTATCGATTTCAAATTCCGAGCTCACCGCCCGGCTCAGGTTATGCAGCGAGCCGATCTGGTGCATTTTTTTATCATACAGCTTGGCGGTGGGCAAATGAGCTAATAACGCGATAAACGCAAAAGCAATGTATACGGTAAGAAACAGGATGCTGTAATTGACAAATTGTCCCAACGCCGGGCTAAAAATTTCGGTCATGTTAAAGCCGTAGAGTATGACGTTCAGATGCACCTGCAGAGGCAGAAAAATGATACCCCCCCAAAAGCAGGCCAGCTTTTGTTTTTTATTCAGGTAGTTAATCCAGGAGACGCGGAAAGAATTAATGACCATGAGATTGATGACGATGAAGGAAAAGATATAATTGAGCGTGACAGAACTGCCTGCCATGGCGCCCACCGTGTGCCGGCGAAAAAAACCGGCATTCATCAGGGAAAAAATAAAAAGCGCTACCATCAACAAATTGAAATTCCGCGAGGTGGATTTTTTGCGTTTGATGAAGATCATGTTGCGCAAGGTCCCCAGGGAAAGCAGCACAAAAACGGTCAGAAAAAAGGCCCACGACATGACAAAGATATAAGATCGGTAATCGTCATAGATGGAGGCCATCTCATTGAGCTCGCCATGAATCCGGACGAAATTGGCTTTTGAGGTGAGCAGAGCGATATAGGTGAATAATACAAGAAAAAAAACGAAGCGAAGCCCACGCAAAACATTTCTATCCGAGGCCCATTTTTGTTTATAGACCAAAGGCAAGGACAGGGCAAAGGCGACGACAATAAACCACTCCCTCAGGTTTTGCGATTTAGACTCTTCCAATACTCCGGAAAGGATATTGATGTCGATAAAAATTGCCCCGGCGAAAATACCCAGCGGCAAGAGCAGTGATAATTTGCTTAATCTTTTAGTCTCTTTTATCATTATTCATCCGTTAAATCCGTGTTCCATCTTTGTTATGGCTTGCCCCGTAGGATAGCAAACATCCAACGGGGCTTGTCCAGATT
>METF01000267.1:0-94 GCA_001771235.1 Candidatus Zhuqueibacterota bacterium RBG_16_48_16 | reverse complement strand
AGCTTGATGAGCGAAGCCGGCTCGCCTGATGGCTCCAGGTCAGCGACCCAAACGGCGTCGCGGCGATGATCGACCCGGACATGTACGGCATTAT
>METF01000266.1:18143-27964 GCA_001771235.1 Candidatus Zhuqueibacterota bacterium RBG_16_48_16 | reverse complement strand
CGCCCACAAAAAAGTATTCCAAATAGGGGATACGTCCGTTACTGCCGATGCCTTCCATATATCCGGCCTGAAAACTGGTATAGAGCCCCAGCTTCCAAAACGATGGATTGAACCAGTCAAATCTCAGGCTGTGTTTGTGAAAATCAACATTGCCACCCAAGGCCACACCGGCGATTTCGGTGGATAACGAGAATTCGGAGCCGGCGGTGGGGAATTCCGGCCTGTCCAGGCTGTTGCGTGAAATAATTTGCGTTATGCTGCTGCTGGTCAGCGGCCATTCCTCCAGGGCGATGCTGTAGTTATTGTCGATAATATATTGGTTGAAATCGGAAAGGTTCGTCTGGTCCAGGCGATAAATCCAGTCGCCTCTGAAAAAGTTATCCGGCCAGCGCAGCCTGCGGCCGATGCGCATGGAAACACCCCGGCTTGTCTGTTTGTAGCCGTAATAGCTCGCATCCCTTTTAGTATCGTAAAAACTAAAGCCTGCCAGAGTCGGCGAATCCAGCAGCCATGGCTCGGTAAAGCCGATATTGAAGGAGCGATAGTACCGACCAAAGTTCCAGTCAAAGCTCAGTTGTTGACCGTTGCCGAACAGGTTGGCCATAGCCACGCCGAGGCTGCCGATGAGCTTATCGCGCTCACTCCAGCCGGCAGACATGTTGGCCGTATCCGTGGATTTTTCTTCGACTTTGAATTCGAGGTCGACTTTTTCTTCATCGATGGGATTGACTTTTGGCTCGACATTAGCGAAATAATTCAACATCCATACGTCGCGCTGGCTTCTTTCCAATAAGGCGCGGCTAAAGGTATCGCCCGGGTAAATGCGCAACTCGCGGCGGATGACTTTTTCTTTGGTCTTGGTATTTCCGCTGATGCCAATTTCATGGACTTTTGCCTGTTTGCCTTCCGAAACGATAAAATGCACGTCCAGCTCATTCTCTTCATCCACATCGATTCGCGGACTGGCTGTTGCGTAAATATAGCCGCTGTCGTAGTAAAGACTTCCCACTTTTTGAAAAATCGCCTCGTCCAATTTTTTCCTGCTGTAAACATCGCCCTTTTCGAAACCCAGGCTTGCCGTAAGGCGTTCCTCCGTAAAAAGATTATTACCCTCCCAGGAGATGTCGCCAAAATTATAGCGAGGGCCTTCAAAAACCCAGATATCGATGAACATCTCATCGTTGGCTTCACTATAATACAGGGAATCGCGCAAAACCTCCGCATCGCGGTACCCTTCGTTATTATAAAATTCGAGCAGCTTTGTCAGATCCTCTTCATACTTCTTTTTATCGAAATCCGCACCCCTGTACCAGCGGTCTTCTTTGGTCTTTTTAAATTGTTTGCGCAACTTCTTATCTTCAAAGGCATTGTTGCCGTACAAGCTTATCTTTTTTATCTGGACTTTTTTCCCCTCGTCAAAATGGAAATGTACGATGACCCTGGATGAATCCTTTTCCCCCGGAGATGTGCTCGTTTGTACGTCCGCAAGCAGGAATCCTTTTTCCTTATAGCTATCGAGCAATTTATTTCTTGACCGCGCCAGCAAGCTAGGACTTACCACCTGGGAGCTGTACAAGCCAAGGATTTCATCGATCTTGTCTTTTTTTAATTTCTTATTTCCGCTCAGATCCACGCTTTCGAGACGGGGATATTCCTTGACTTTGATCGTCAAATAAATGCCTTCGCTCAGCTCCCTGTCGATAACAAGCTGAATATCGGAAAACAGATCGAGACGCCACAACTGTCGAATAGCTTCCTGGATGCCATCCGCCGTAATTTCGGTACCGGCGCTTATGCCGGAGCTCAGCCGGATCATATTGGCGTCGGTGGTTTCGTTTCCTTCAACGGAAATGCCTAATATGCGTATCGACCTGAGCTGCGCCTGCGATTCGGCAACAATAACAAAGACGAAAAGGAACAAAAAAAAGCTTGCACAAAATTTTTTCATAACCTGACCGATTCGTTTTTTAAGAGCGGAAATGTAAGAATATTAATCTTTTTTGTAAAGGGAAATTATGGCCGGTGTTTTAGAACATGTCAAAACGGGAACCAGTGCCTCAGCATGATTCTCTTATCTTCTTTATCGTTGAGGATCAAACTATTATAGTCATATTCAAGTTCCAACATCAGTTGCGGGTTGATTCGATAATCCATCCCCAACGTATGGCGCAGTCCGACGCCCTTGTGCTGGTATAGGTATTCGCGGCCGGTTTCCACTTGTCCTGTGTATTGAAAGAAAAGTTGGCTTGAAAGATACTTGCCGACAACGAGCTTTGTGCTTTGCAGCAAGGCTAATCGTGCGTCGAGCTGCGGATTGTAATTCAGGTTCAAGGCGATGAAATTACGAGTAAAGCGCGAGCTAAAGCGAACGTAATCCAGGCTGAATAATTGCTCGATCTTTCGCTCGACCGGCTTGAATATGGGACGAAAAAGATAGTTCTCGGTTCCAATGCCAACCGCATCAAAGGCCTTGGTGGACAAGGTTTCCGTCGAATAGCCCAGTGAAGCCAGGATTTGTGCTTCGGTCGCACCAAAATTGGGATTGTCTGTCGACAATTTGAACCGGATGTCGGTCCACCGTCCCCGGCCTTGTTCCTGACGAACGATATCATCAACCGGCATTTTATCCATGGTCTCATCGACGGTTTGCATGGTCAGAAAAATTTGCGAGCTCGCACCCAGCGAATCCGTTACGGTCGTCCTGGCCTGGCCGTAAACAACCGGAATCAAATCGCTTCTATCGAACTCGGCGCCAACATAGTCGACGCGAAAGTTCATATCAAGGTACTCGATGATGCCGCTCGTTGACCGCACCTGGCCGTCGATGCGAAATGATTCGTCCTCTACCTGGCCACCGAAATCCAGCCCGCCGTATTTCTCCTCCAATTGCAGATTCACATAAACATTGTCAAATGCTCCGGGCAGCGTTTTAACGTATCTCACATCCTTTACTCCAAAGACAGCCACATTCCATTCGATGCTTATCAAGAGGTCTTGAATAAACCCAGTCGGCTGCGAGGCATTCTCATCGAACGGAAACATGAAGCGAAAATCACGCAAATTGATGAGACCCCGCATCAAGGGACGGTCGTGAGGCCCGGCAAAATAAAACTTTTCATAAGGTGTGTAGCCTGAAAGCTGCAACTGCCCGAATGCGTCGGCCTCCATAAGTCCGGTGATATTCAGCGGAACGCCCTCTTCAGCGGTTTCAAAGCTCATCACACCAAGATTGAAGCCATCTCCCCCTAAAATGAGATTTTCTATCGGCCTTTCCGCCAATTGATCGTTAGCCAACTGATTCGAAATACGAAACCATTTTCCGCCCATGAAGCCTTCCAATTGGCGGATATGAACAAACTGTTCCTCAGGAACAAAATCGACAAGGCCTTTGAGGTTTGTCACCTCGGGGACGACGCTGTCGAAAATCATCCTGCCCGCTTCGAATTGCAGCCGAGCATTTTCCAATACCGGGCGCTCAAATGTACCGCTTAATCTCGCCGTGAGGATTCCACTGCTTTCCGTGTGGACAAAATATGGGGAGACATCCTTAAATAAGCTCAAAAAATCGCCCTTTCCTTCAAGAGTGATGTGCAAGCTATCTTCAAGGCTCATGGGCAAAATGCCCTCCCCGACCAACACAAAATCGTCCGAACGGAGTATCTTGATCCTGTTAAAATGGATTTCGGGAAACTTTTTCCCGGCACTATTATCTATGTTTTGTTCGGTATTGCCTATGGTCAATTCAAGCTCGTCGAACGGAAAATAAATCATCTTGCCGTTCCTGACAGCCACTCTCCCTTCGACCTCCGGCTTTTTCAGAGAGCCTTGAATCTTTAGATCGACGATCATCTGCCCGGAGAGCAGAGAGTCGATCGTGGAAAAATGCCTCACAAGAGAACGGCTGTCGAATCCGGCTCCCTGTACGGTAATATCGAGATTGTCCTGATTTGGCTGGTAATTTCCCCGGACATAAATTTTCGTTGCTTCCTTCGACTTTATTTCGAGGCGCTCCAGGTGAACGCCGAGCGAATCGACGTTGAACACCAGCTCGCTGCTGTAGGGGCCTTTTCGATTAAAATAGAAATCGTGCAGTAAAAGACTGCCGTTGACGTTGGCACTGTTCCTCGTGCTTTCCACGACGATATCCCCATCGATAGTACCGGAAAGGATCGAATCGGCTACGCCTAAAATGCGGTTGAGTTTGAGATCGGTTATCGAAATGTCGCCCGATTGGTAAATATCGCTGCCCGGCACATTCCGAGTCCGGTAATGAGCATCGATATTATCGTAAAAAGTAAGCCGGTCGAGAAGTATTTCTTTTCGATCGATTGAAAACGCGAACTGGCCGATATAGGGATCGATATTGTCAGGCCGTATGACAATGGCGCCATCGGCCAAAAGACGATGATTGGCCTCGCGGAATTCACCTTCGAGCAGGGCAAGCCTTTCAACAAAAAACCCACCCTCGAATCGCAACAACTCGATACCGGCATCAAACCGATTGCGGTTCCCCTGTATCCTGAACAGCACATCCACATCCTTTTCAAGATAATCGATTCGGGGCAGGGCAAAGGCATGCGACAGCAGTTTCTGAGCCTTCGATACGGTGAATTCAAATTGCAGCGGCTGCTCTTTCAGATTGACACGCCCGTAAATTTTCGGCGAGCCGTTGCCTTCCAGCGAATTGATCGTCGCAATATCCTCCCGGATCACAAACGCCGCCCTGCTTGCGAGGGAATCGTTGTGCTTATTCACAAAATGAAGGCTAAAGTCTCCTGTCACAACAGGCTTTTTCAGCGAGCCGGAAAAATCGGCGTTGAGCCATACCGGGCAGGACGATAGATTCCTTTTCATGAGCGAGCCCAGTTGCGGCAGAATATCGCCTGCCAGCGCCAGGCTGCCTTTAATAGGATCGCCATTTTTTACGGAATCAACCGCGCCGCTAAACCGTACCTTCGTACCTCTGAATTGAAAATCGCATTTCTCAACAACCAGATTTGCGGATGTATATCGTGCCTTGACCTCCAGGCTGTCGAATGGCTGATCGAAAAAGTGCCCTTTGTTCGCGAAAATTCGAGTGCTCATCGCAGGATTTGCCAGGGAGCCCGTAATGGTACAAGTCGCCCGGCCGTGTCCCTGAAAGCGCTCGCCATAAGGTTTTCCCAAAATTGCGGCAAATCGGCCTAGATCGACATCTTTGGACCGGAAGGTAAGGTCCACCTGCGGATTCAAAATATTGCGCACCTGGCCGAAAAGATCGAAAGCAGCCCCGTTGATGTGCTGGCTTGTTTTGGTGAAAATAATATTCCAGTCAGCTATCCGCGCCTCGCAGTCCATATTTTCAAGATGAAGAGCGTCACCAAAAATATGTGCTTCCGCACCCTCAACAGTCACAAGGCCGTCTATGTCAAAGTGCCTGTCCGCCGCTTTTGACCTGGATAAGCTCAAACTTCCATTCAGCAAACCCTTGTGGAATACGATGGCTTTTGGTATGAGATGCGGAATTTGCATTCCCAAATCGTATTGTGACAGAATGGCCTGGGCGTAAACAACGCTTCCTTTTTGCATATCCACTCTGCCCGCAATAGACAGATTATTCGTTTTTGAAGTGAACAGGTTACCGGACAGGGCGATTTGCAAGGAATCAGGCGATTCCGGGATCAGCCACCCTTTGATGCCATTAGCCAGTTGAACCTTTTCTCCCTGCAATGTGCGCAGGTATATTTCCCCATCAACAACAGTCAGGCGCCGGAGGATTCTCAGTTGCTTGAGATTTTCATCGTATTTTTCTTCGATATCTTTGAATGACAATTCAGGCGGCTCATCGACCTTATTACGTTGGGGCGACTCTCGGTAGATGAGCTCCAGGCGGGGACTGGCAATCAGCAAATCCTGGGTGATATTTTTGGTATCGAATCCGTGAATGAGAAAATCGACAAGATTATAGCCGATACGCAAATCGCCGATGTACAGGGAAAATTGTTCATCCGGCAGGGATATACTGACCCCTTTCAGGTGAATCCTGCCGATACCCATGCTAACGTTCTGGATATTGCACGATTCACCGAGAATGGGTCGGACTTCTTTCAAAATGAATTTTTTGATCCTGTCATTGGCGTGTATTAATCGCCAGCCATTGAATGAGACAAAGGCAAAACCGACCATTAAAAGAACAACATACAGGACCCATCGACGCGCTTTCAATCGAACCTTTACTCGTCACGTATATGCTTCAAACTAAAAAAGGCGAGTAAACCCGCCTTTTGCACAAGCCTGGAAATTATACTCACATTTTTAAAGAAAGCCTAAATCATCTCGCACCAATCCTCGAAACGCCCGCCCTCTCACCTGGCAAGCTGTTCACTGACCTTGCCGAACCGTCTTTCCCGATGCTGGAAAATTTCGATGGCGTCAAAAAAATCATCGTGCCGAAAGTCCGGCCAGTATTTTTCGGTAAAATACATTTCCGTATAGGCCATTTGCCAAAGCAAAAAGTTGCTGATCCGCATTTCACCTCCGGTTCGGATGAGCAAGTCGGGATCACCAAGCCACGATGTTTGCAGTTGCCGCTTGAACAGCTCTTCGTCGATTTTCGTAATTTCCACTTCCCCGGCAATCGCCTGTTGCGCAAGAGCCTTCGCCACTTCGACGATCTCTTGCCTGCCGCCGTAGCTCAATGCCAGGTTGACGATCAGACCGGTATTTTTTCTCAACCTTTCGATTGTGTTTTTGACGCCCAGGCGCGGCGCCGGGGGCAATGCATCGATGTCACCGATCACCGTAAGGCGGACGTTATTTTTATCCAGCTCGTCCACCTCATTTTTCACCGTCCGGACAATGAGAGACATCAGAGCTGAAATTTCACTTTTAGGCCTCGCCCAGTTTTCGGAAGAAAATGTATAAAGCGTCAGAGCGCGAAGGTTTAAAGCGCCTGCGGATTCAACAACGGCCCTGACGGACTCGACACCGCACTTGTGGCCTTCGACGCGGGATAATCCTTTCGATTTAGCCCACCTGCCGTTCCCGTCCATTATAATAGCAATGTGCTGTGGCAGGTTACCGGATTTTTTGATTTTTTCAACTCTCTGATCGTCAATCACGAAATTCTAACACCTCAGGTTATCACAACACAGGCAATTAATTTATATAATTATGGCTCAAAATCAAGCGATTTATCTTTAGCTTTTACGCCTCGATGATCGAGCGGAACACAGGGCAGCATAAGTTTATTGCATTTCCCCATGTTCGATCCGGCGCCCGGGAGCGTGCTTGGCTTTTGAGAAAAAGATAAAAAAAAGCCCCGAAAAAGTTCGGGGCATTATAGACAACGGGGTGAAAGCTATTGGTTCAGCTCTTCGGCTTTTTTAAACGCGGCCTCGCCCTTCTCTTTCTCCCCACAGTTAATAGCAGCGACGCCGAGATTATTCCATACATTCGGATTATCATCTTTTATGGATACCGCTTTTTCCAGATATGGCACGGCTCGGCAATAAAGATTTTTCATATTCTCCCGTTCGTTTGCAGTGACAGTCTGGCCATCGTTCTCTTTTTCAAGCAGCCGTTTACGCTCATTGTCCGCAATCGTCAGCAGGGCATTACCCACGTTAAGATTCGAGTCAAAATCTTCGGGATCTTGCTCAATGACCCGATCAAAGTTCTCGATTGCTTTATCGTAATCATTCCTCACGTAATACAGCCGGCCAAGGTTGAAAAGCAGGTCTTTTTCATTGGGGTTTTTGCTCAAGGCTTTTTCGTACGTTTCAATGGCCATATCGGCATCGCCGAGAAAATCGTAAGCAAGCGCCAGGTTTACGATGGCGTCGACATTTTCCGGTTCGATTTCAAGGATTTTTTTCTCAAGCTCGACGACTTCAGTGTA
Organism: Candidatus Zhuqueibacterota bacterium RBG_16_48_16; assembly: GCA_001771235.1. GTDB lineage: Bacteria > Zhuqueibacterota > Zhuqueibacteria > Residuimicrobiales > Sediminimicrobiaceae > Sediminimicrobium. The sequence continues at coordinate 20,085 of METF01000266.1, read as the reverse complement.
TTCCTTTAGCTCGAAATGCACCTGGGCCAACTGTTGCATGATCTCCAGGTCTTTGGGATCAATAGCCAGGTATTGCTGGTATACATTTTTCGCTTCCGCGTAATTATCCGTGCGCGTAAGCGAAACAGCCAGATTCTTGTATCCTTCAACTCTTTCCGGATTGATCAATAAACAATCTTTGAATTTGCCGATGGCAGCTTCCATATCGTTGGCGTTGATCTTGGATACACCGGTATTGAATGCGGTTACCCAATTCTTTTCAAGTGTGTTTTTGATTTGAGGCTCAAACTTTGGTCCGATCTTTAAAGACTTGTCAAAAGATTCGTTCATTTTCACCCATTCGCGTTCATTGGCGTAAGCCTCTCCTAACAGGTAATGAGCTTCAAGATCATTGGGGTACACGTCGACGGCCGTCAAGAGCTGTTCTTTGGCCTTTTCCCAGTTGTCTTGTTGGATGTACACTTTTGCTGAGGTTACTTCTTTGCTTTGGCAAGAGACAAGGATTATCGTGGCGAGAATTGCGAAAATGATGAATTGCACCGGTCGTTTTGGTTTCATCATACTCTCCTGAACTTTATGATTATCTTTATGTTAAAAATCCGGCAAATATAATTGAATTTTTATTGCGAATCAAGTCTTATTTTTGAGATCGCTCAGCGTGGTTTTGAACGGGGGTCTGGCAATTCCCCTTTCGGTGATAATGGCATCGATGAGATCGTTCGGCGTCACATCAAATGCCGGATTGTAGACTTGCACATCTTCCGGGGCGATGAGCAGCGAATTTATTCTGCGAACCTCGTCCGCATCTCTCACTTCAATAGGAATTCTGCTGCCGTTGGCCAAATCGAAATCGCAGGTGGACAGAGGCGCGGCGACGTAAAAAGGAATCTGGTGCTTCTTGGCAAGAACGGCCAGTGAATAAGTGCCGATTTTGTTGGCGGTATCGCCGTTGCTGGCAATACGATCCGCTCCGACAAGAACGATATTGATTTTACCTTCGCGCATCACCGCCCCGGCGGCGCTGTCGACAATCAGCGTTACGTCGATGTCGTCTTCCAGCAGCTCGAACGAAGTCAATCGAGCGCCCTGCAACAAGGGGCGCGTCTCATTGGCATAAACCTTGACTTTTTTCCCTCCGGCAATGGCCGCCCGAATGACGCCAAGCGCCGTGCCGTAGCCGCCTGTCGCCAGGGCGCCGGCATTACAATGCGTCAGCACAAAAGCTCTGTCAGGCAATAACGCAGCGCCGTATTTGCCTATTTTCTCGCATCGATTTATGTCATCATCAAGTATTCGTTGCGCCTCGGATAAAAGTGCCTTTTTAATTTCACCCAACGGCCTGTTCAGATTGCGCGTCAGCACCAAACGCATTCTTTCCAGGGCCCAGAAAAGATTCCTTGCCGTCGGACGGGTTTCCTTGATCTCTTTAATGGCGGTATTAGCTCTTTCCAAAAATGTCGGCCTGTCCGTATCATCGGCGCTCCACACGGATAGAACCACACCGAACGCCGCCGCAATACCGATGGCAGGCGCACCCCTGATACTCATGTTATTGATCGCATTGACGATCCCGCGATGGTCCGATATTTCAAGAAGGACGAGCTCGTTCGGCAACTGCCGCTGGTCCAGTATTCGCACTTTGCCGCCGTGCCACTTGATCGTATACAAATCTTCCATGGTCTCTCCCGGTTATTACTTTCCCAGATAGGTCGCCAAAACGTCAACGATCCTTTGACTGGCTCCCATATTTTCCTCCACAAACCTCTTTGCTGTACAACCGATTTGTTCTATTTTATGCGGATCGTTGATAAAATCATGCATGATAGTTTGTAAATCCTCTTTGTTGCCGATGGGGACAGCTCCGCCCCTCCGTACAAGCTCCGGCGCTTCAATCGAATTGAAAAAACGCGGGCCAAACAGAACGGCACAGCCGTGTGCGGCC
>METF01000266.1:11735-18095 GCA_001771235.1 Candidatus Zhuqueibacterota bacterium RBG_16_48_16 | reverse complement strand
CGGCCGGCTCGAGAACATTGTGTACACCGGGGCCAAATCCGCCGCCGACAAAAGCCAATTGCCCGAACTGTACAAATTGGCCAATAAGCCAATGCGATCGACGAGCAAAATCCTGAAAAAACCAGAATCCGAATTCAATATCGCGGAAAGCGCCGTTGCCTCAAGACCAAATCGATCGAAATCGCGGATCAATTCATCGATGTGCCCGGGGACGATCTCATGCGGCGCGAGGATGAGGCGTAACTCCGGATGGGCTTTTAAACCGTCAACGATATCCGGCAAAATGACCTTTTCATCGGAAGGCCAGGTACTGCCTGCCGTGATTGTGTGAGCCTTTTGAAAATAATCGCCTTCAATTAAAAAACGGATCTTGTCGGATTCCGCACAGCGATAATAAACCTGGTCGTACCTTGTATCTCCACACGAAATGATTCTGTCTGGAAAGGGATAGATTTTTGATAACTTGTAGACATGTTCGCTCGATACCGTGAGTATCTGCGACAACGGAGCGAACAGGGTGCGTAATACCGTTCTGAAGAGTGAATAAATCCTTTCCTTTTCCTGGGAGATGCTGGCATCAACGAGAAGAACCGGAATTCCACGGGCCTTGAGCTGCCACATCATGTTCGGCCATATATCGTGCCGGACGATGACAGCGATAACCGGGTCGATGATCTTTAAAAATTTTTTGCAGCCCCAGTACGAATCAAATGGCAGATAGCAGACAATGTCAGCCGCCTGAAAAGCTTGAGCGTTGGCAAAACCGGATGGCGAAAAAAAAGAGACGATAACATGTATCCCGGAATATCTTTTCCTGACTTCTCTTATGATCGGCTTCGCCTGCTCGAACTCGCCCAGGGATGAAATATGAATCCACAGTCGGTGGTAGCCGGGATTAAAAACACTTGTTTTTTCTTTCAGCCAGGGAAACTGACGTTGTCGTCCTCGTAATCCGGTGCGAATTTTTGCATTAAAAAGTCCCGCCGCCTTTGACGTAACAAAGAGCAGGGGGACAACAATTAAATTATAAAGCCAAAAAACGAATAATCGCATGTAGCACAAGCTTCCGAAAGGCGCGAGATTCTAGCAACGGCTATTTGTCTGCTATTCATCCCCTTAAAAAATATTCGCAATGAGATGAGCAAAAGATACTAATGCATTTGTTTATAAGATTTCAGCGAAGCGTAATCGTGTCCGATGATGAACGTAGCATCGGAGGTCATCTCCGCAGTGGCTATGCGTCGGATGTTTTCCTCACTGATTCCTAGCGATTCACACAGTGATTTGATGCGTTTTTCATCTTTCCGGCCACGGTCGATGACCAGCGAAACCTCAAAATCAAACCGAGGTGCGTTCGTTACATTGACCACATCGTATTTTTCACGCTGAAGAAATTCCGCAAATTCGCTTGCCAGCCCGCTGAGACCACAGCCGTTCCATACTTCAATTTTAAGCGGATCGACATAGTCCTGCGGAATACTACCATCGGGTAAGCTTGTCGGTGTGATCAATTTATGCACCATGGAGGCCACCAGAATGACGTTGACGACCACCAGTACCCATATAAACAGGGAATTTAATCCGTCTTTGATTTTCGTTTTGCTTATGTTCCTTTTTTGCGTTGCCACTCTTTTTGTCTTTACTCTGCTGCCCTGGTACAATCTTCTTCTGGATCTGGGATTTTTTTTATTCACTGGCTTCCCTCAATCCTGATGATTTTCAATTCGACTTTTTTAGGTATTCTTTTCCCAACTCCCGCGATCACCGGCCATAAACCAAAACTAGTGGAGCGTTTCCAAATTATCGTTTACTCCAAAATAGACTCTTGTTGTCATTGCGAGCGCTTCTCAGCGAAGCAATCTCTCGTCCATCCGCTTGAGATTACTTTGGCAAAAAGCGCCTCGCAATGACAGCTATTATCTGTAATGTTGTTTAGGAATCGGTTCGCTAGTATCCGAAGCCGCCTCTATAATAACGATTATAAAACGGATTATAAAAATAGGGATTCGGATTACTTTGAAAATTGAGCTCGATAGACAAATTGTCTTTCGCCTGGTAGCGCAACTGTGCCGCAGAGATAAAAGGCCCGTTCGCTAAAAACGGAGCGGCATTCATCGATTGAAACGGTTGATAGGCGATGCCCCACTGGAAGCTAAGCGTCAACGGCATGCTAAACTGGTATGACAGCGTGTTCAAATACATGCCCTGCGTCAGGCCGCCTCCGATGGACATATAACTCATTTGATAAGAGTGCGATATATGTAATCTTGACGGATCCAATCCTAAAATGCCGGCAAAACCCTGGCGCAATCCGCTGCCGGTTCGTAATTGATCGGAGATCCCGGCCGGCGCTGTTTGTGTTTTAAATTGCGCCAAGAGGATTAACGGCGTGCAAAAGATCCATAACACGATGAGAAACCGTCTCATAAAGATCACCTCCAATCGGTCGTTAGGGACAACATCGACCCTAAAAAAGGACAGGACAAAATAAGAAAATTTGGGCAAAAATCAATGAGAATTTTGCCCAATATTTTTATCCGGCACCGATATTTTGACATTATCGATCAATCTCGTCTTGCCGATGTATACGGCCAGCAATACATAAAACTCTCCGGCGATACGGCCAAGCGGCTTTAAATTTATGCTGTCGGCAATCTCGATGTATTGAATTCGACTTTTACTCGCCTTTGAGATCACCGTTCTCATGGCGGTTTTCACGTTGTCGACATCGCGCTCGCCTGCGGCAATCAGCTCTTTGGCCGTCCGCAGCGACTCGAAAAGTACCGCAGCCTGTCGGCGTTCATCGGCGGTCAAATATTCGTTGCGGGAGCTCATGGCCAGACCGTCATGCTCCCGTACAATCGGCGCGACCACGATGTCAATGTCCATATTCAAATCCACCACCATGCGCTGAATGACAATCGCCTGTTGTGCATCTTTTTCCCCAAACACAGCCAGGTGCGGCCGGACGATATTGAATAGCTTGGCAACGACGGTCGCGACGCCTTCAAAATGGCCGGGCCGGAAAGCTCCGCACAGCCCCTGGCTGACATCTTTCACCAGCACACTGGTTTGATAACCTTCCGGGTACATTTCGGCATTCGAAGGGGAAAAGATAATATCGGTTCCTGCGGACGCGGCCAATCTTTTATCTCTGGCAAGATCGCGCGGATATGCGGCAATGTCCTCGTTCGGGCCGAATTGTGCCGGATTGACAAATATGCTCATCACCACAACGTCCGCCAAATCCCTGGCTTTTCGCACCAGGCTCAGGTGTCCTTCGTGCAAATAACCCATGGTGGGTACAAAGGCGATTCTATGGCCTGACTGCCGCAACTGCGCGGAGCGCAGGCGCATTTCTTGGACGCTTTTTATGACTTGCGGTTGCATGGCCTGTGTTATAAGTAACTTTCATCTTTGTTTGGAAAAGCATTCGCTTTGACGTCATCGATGTATTTTTTGCAGGCCGTTTTAATATCCCCGGCCATTTCCGCATATCGTCGCACAAATTTCGGTTGAAATTTCTCGAACATGCCGAGCACATCGTGGGTGACCAATATTTGTCCGTCGCAATGGGGTCCGGCCCCGATGCCAATCGTCGGAATCGCCAGCTTGTTTGTCACTTGCCGCGCCACCTCCGCCGGAATTTTTTCAAGCACCAGCGAAAAAGCACCGGCGCGCTCCAGCTCCAAAGCATCGTCCAAAAGATGATGCGCGTCTTCCTGTGAATTTGCCTGAAGAGCAAAGCCGCCCAACTGTTTGACCGATTGCGGCCTCAAGCCAAGATGGCCCATCACCGGCATGCCGGCTTCGACACACCTGCGAACGGTTTCGGCCATTAAAGCGCCGCCTTCGATCTTCACGGCATCGACGTCAGCTTCTTTAAAAAACCGTCCGGCGTTTCGTAACGCTTCTTCGACGGATATTTGAAACGACAGGAAAGGCATGTCGGCGACCAGCAATGCGCGCGAAACAGCACGCCTGACCGCCCGGCAATGATAAACAGCCTCGTCCATGGTCAACGATAACGTGTTTTCGTGTCCGCTGACCACCATGGCGCACGAATCGCCCACAAGGATGATCTCGATGCCCGCTTCATCCAACAACGTGCCAAAGACATAATCATAAGCCGTCAGAGCGGCGATTCTCTCTTTGCGAGCTTTCATCTCTTTGAGCAGGGGAACTGTAATTTTTTTGGCGGTCAATTTTTCACCCGATAGCTGTATTGCATGAGTCTCTCTTTCGCGGGTATTCGTGAGGTCGCAACGACATTATTATCATTTAAAAAAATGAATATCGAATGAAGAATGCCGAATTTCGAACGGCCTTCATCATTCGGTATTCGATATTCATCATTCGTTGGTTATATCGCAGGAAAAATTGTTTTGCCCTAAATAGTTTTGTCTTTCAGCACCCACGTGATTAGAACGCTCGATAATACTGATAATGCCATTCTTGCGTCTGTTTTTCAGTATCTAGTCAGCCACCAAGTCGCAAGGCCACTAAGGCACACAAAAAATCTTGGTGAACCTTTGTGTCTTCGAGTTTTCGTGGCAGAAAAATTACTATGGCCGAATAGTTCCAAAACAGCAAGATTTGATTTCTGTATTACTAAAATTGGCTGGAAAGTGAGAATCTGTTCAACGCGCCAATTTCACCAAAAGAGGAGAACGAATAGTCGATGTCGATGTCTTTGACTCGTATTCCCAGGCCGATGGCAGCGCCGGCGAGCCGATCTTTTGACGAACCCAAGTCCGTATCCATATCCTTGCCAACCGTATCATATCCCAATCGAAGAGACAAATTTTCCGAAAGCATGAATTCCCCCCCAAGAGCGCCATACCAATTTTCATTTTTGAATTTATAGACATTAAAGCCGAGCAACAGCGGCAGGTGGGCAAGCTTTTTGGACAGACCGAAACGAATACTCATCGGCAGATCATCTTTTTCGGCGACAAAAGCGGATATGGCTTTGCCAAGATTGTTGACGCTGGCGGCGACGGTTAATTCCTGAGCGGGAATATAGTATTGAACTCCCAGATCGACAGCCAGTGCGTCTGCGGCGTAATTGTCTATTGCGGCGCGGATATATTTTGCGCTGGCGCCAGCATAAAGATTTTTATAAAACTCGTAAGCATAACTCCCGGAAATCGCAATGCTGTTGGCGCCGAATTCGCCCATGTTCTCCCCGTTCACATCAGTCTTGGTAAAGTTGCCGTAATCCATATAATAAATCGCAAAGCCGGCGTTGCCGGGCCCCAGCTTGGGAACCACGGCGCCGATAAAACCGGAATTAAAATCGAGCAGGTGGTTCAGATAGGTGAAATTTCCAGTGCGCTCTGTGAATGTGGTGATGCCGGCGGGATTATAATATAGAGAATTGACATCATTGGAAACGGAGACAAAAGCGCCGGCCATGCCGGTCGGACGGGCGCCGACCTGTGACCTTAAAAACTGGAAACCTGTCGTGCCGGGGGATGCGGCGGATAAAACAGTTGCGCAGAAAAGAAGAATAGCAGATATCTTTTTCATACAATTTTTCCTATGAACTCTGCAAAAAAAAGAGAGCCACCTGTCGGAATCGAACCGACGACCTGCTCATTACGAGTGAGCCGCTCTGCCGTCTGAGCTAAGGTGGCTTCTTGCAGATTTACAAGAGGCCAATAATAAATAAATTTCTCCTTAGAATCAAGAGGAAATAAATTCCAGGCAGTCGAATTAACAACACGTGTGCTTTTAACATTCCGCAGGATGAAAAGTTTCCACCGGCCATCAAAGGATTATCGGCTCATTGGTCAAACCCTTCTTTCGCCATGTTAACAATCATCAGGCCGACAAAGAGTATCACGACGCCGATCAACAGCGCTACAATGACGATCATGGCGAACAGGCTGGCCACGTCTTTCAGGTTGCTTCTCTCCGCCTGGCTGCGCGATGGCGCCAGCAACCGGTCGTATAACATTTTGCCCGAAAATATCACAAACAGCAGAATGCCGAACACCACACGGGTGAAGTCGACGCGCTCGTTCATCGCATTGCGGAGCGGATAGAGCAGCCAGAACACGACGGCCCATTTGAGAACTTTCAAAATGATTTTATACAGTTTGCGCGGTTTCATTTTCTATAATTATTTTGTCTTTTAAAATCCAGAGTTACTCTTCCAGCCAGAAAGCATCTCGAATATGTTTTACCCGGCTGTCTCTCCCGCCGGAGGTAATGGCAATGACGTCGAATCGGCAATCGATCTCGCCCAGGTCTTTTTCCTGCAGATAAGCGCCCGCCACTTTGCCGATTTGCTGCTGTTTCCGAAAATCCACCCGCGTTTGCGGCTCGCCAAAAGATGTGCCCCGGACTGTTTTG
>METF01000266.1:11060-11720 GCA_001771235.1 Candidatus Zhuqueibacterota bacterium RBG_16_48_16 | reverse complement strand
AGCACTTCTCCTTCCATCGCGATGATATCGATCTCTCCGCGGTGGGCGCGGTAATTGCGTTCCAGAACACGAAATCCCTTTCCGGCCAGGTAGCGGGCTGCAAGCTCCTCGCCCTTCCGGCCAACGGATTGTCTTTCTTTACCCATCATAGAGGTGAGCCAGGGTTTTCGGCCTGAACGTTCGCCTGTGAATCGGACAAAGACCGTACCGTTCTATCGCCCGGAGATGTTCGCGGGTGGGATATCCCTTGTGCCGGTCAAAACCGTATTGCGGAAATTGCCTGTGGTATTGAGTCATGATGTCATCTCGCGTCACTTTGGCGACAATCGATGCCGCGGCAATGGAGGCGGACAGGCTGTCTCCTTTTATCACGGCGGTCGAGGCGATGTTCATCGCAGGGGCAGCTCGCCCGTCGACCAGGACATAATCCGGAACCAGCCGCAACGAGCTCACCGCCTTTTGCATGGCTTGAAAAGTCGCCTGAAGGATATTCATCTCATCAATGGCCTCATGATCGACGATGCCCAGGCCGATGTCAAGGGAGTGCTGTTCGATATAAGATTTTAACAGCAGCCGCTTTTTATGGGTCAATTTTTTCGAATCGGTGATGCCGTCTACGGCGGCAAAATGGAGCGGGAAAATGACCGCGGCTGCCACCAC
>METF01000266.1:123-11034 GCA_001771235.1 Candidatus Zhuqueibacterota bacterium RBG_16_48_16 | reverse complement strand
CTTCATCGATGCCGGCGACCTGAAAAAATCCCTTGCTCCACAGCTCGCGCTCGTATGTCAGCAAATCGTTCGTGATATTTTATACCCTGCCGATGAAAGGCATTAAGATCAAGGGCGCTCCGGAGGAACAGGCAATTCCTGAGACGTTTTCGCAGGCTGATCTTCACCTCCCCAATCGACCATAAACAATATGGCGGCGACGGCAAAGCCGCTTCCCCAGGCCCACCAGTTGTTGAAAAACGGCTTCTTTTTCTCTTTTAAGGCAACAAACAACGTATCGATTTCCCCCGCGGTGATGTTGACCAGATCGACATAATCGTCGTACTTTTCTCTCTCAACCATGACATAATAGCTGCCGGCAAAAAGATTGTCGAATATCGCCGGAGTGACCTGCTCCTTAAACCTTTGCCCGGTCGTATCGATCACCACGGCTCTTGAATACATGGGATCGGAATCGATGTATATTCCGCCTAAAGAGCGCCTCCGCACCGTTTGGAAGCGGTCGTACAAATCGGGTGGAATGATGCGCGCATCGAGACCGGCATCCGGCTGGGCGGCGATGGCTCTCTCAAAACAGGTCTCAGCCTCCTCATCGTCCGCCTGTTGACGGATCAGGGAAAAAGCAAGATAAATGTTCGCTGTAAATTGTTCCGAGCCGGCCAGAGAATCGGATTCAAGAGCGGAGCGGATCTGCTGAATGGCCATTTCAAAATTGGCATTGTAAAAATAGGCAATACCCTGCGATAAAGCGCTTTCGGTAGAATCCTGTGATAGTACACGGGCATTGGCAATGCCAAAGATGGCAAGTATCCATAGAGCTATTTTTGCTGTTTTCATTCTCATATTTGTCACCAATCACGCCACAAGGGCCCAAAGCCACTAATCCACACCAAGTGAATGCTTTGTGAGTCTTGGTGTTTTGGTGTCTTCGTGGCAAGAACCTCTGAGCAGATCCCATAAAAAGAAAAATCAGCGCATAAAAATCATCTTTCGCGTCGAAGTAAATTCGGATGTTTCCAGCCGCAGTATATAGATGCCGGTGCCTAAATCGCGGCCATTATCATCCCTGGCGTCCCAACGGTATTGATGATAGCCTTTTTCCAGCTTGCCTTCGTAAACGAGTTTCACCCGTTGCGCCAGCAAATTATATATGGCTATTCTCACCTGAATCGTCTTTTTCAGCTCATAGCTGATCATTGTGGAGCCGTTAAAGGGATTGGGATAATTTTGAACGAGGGAATACTGGGATGGCTCTTCCGGCATTTCCTGCTGCCGGGCGTTCATAAAGTTATCGTCACCCACGATAATTTTAAAATGCCGGACAGGCTCCCTTGCCGAGAACCAGAACGAATAACTGGAATCCGCCAGCAGATTCACCGACAAATTCGCGTCCCGGTCGACAAGTGTGAGATGATAATTAGCAGGCAACGGCTTGTGTTTATGAAAAGACAACTCGGCTTCCCCGTCGGTCATGTTACTGGAAACCTCAAAATGCCATATATCGCCCTCCTGGGTGTTGCGAAAATCGCAGGCGTATCGATCGGCGTACAGCTCGTACTCCTCGTGTGGAAAGGCCAGCGAAACGTAGGAACCCACATTGGGCGGCTCGATGAAATCATAGCCATAGTCCCAATCTTGGGTCGCTTTTTCGGAAAAGCCGAAATAGTTGCCCGAGTCCGTCGCCTTGTCGATTTTAACGGCAATGGAGTAATACCAGTCGGTATTTTTGAATTTGTATGGTACGGCTCTTTTTTGTAGTGTCATCCTCGCTTCCACAGGCGGTATGGTGAGGGAGATATCGTCGTATTCGGTATAAAAAGTATAGCCCTCCCACTGGAGCATTTTATCCAGATCGACCTTGAGCAGCCAGTCACCCTGGTAGGTGTACGGCCCGAAGACTTTTTGCGTGTCCGTTGCACTGGCCAGGAATATATCTCTCCACTCAATGGCAAAGTTAAACGGATTGCCAATATCATTCCAACCGCGGCGCAGTGGCACGACGAACGGCTCCCTGGTATCGACGGAAATGCCCGGCCCCGCATCGATTTGTTGGCCACTTGCGGCCGTTATAAGCCAAAACGCCTTGCCGGGCAACAACGGGCCTGTTTTCGGATATTCGAGATATTCGGCATCCAGGGTGCTCCAGTAGAAGAACCGCCAATCTTTCGTGTCGAATCCACCCAGGTCGTCTTCGAGAACGGCCTGCGCCGAAGGATCATCGACTTCAATCGGCAAAGAGACCATGCGGTATGCATTTTCGTCCTGTCCGAAAACAAGCTCTCCCGGCTTTTGCAGGCCCTCACCCGACTCTCCGGTTACTTTTACCCGCACAGAATAGGACTTGTATCGGCTTCCATCCTTCGGCTCCCTGGCGTTAGAGATGCCGTCGTTCGCCAGGATGATATATTCCAACCCGCGGCTGGTCACACTCGCTGCCGGAACCGTGGCCGAATATGTCGAATCATTCAGCGGCGTCATGTCGAGAGTGCTTTTTGTGCGCTGGCCTCCCTGCCAATATTGCAGCCATCCGCGCTCGACGCGGTTGTTATCTTTGATCACCGCTGTTATTTCGACAGGCGTGTTCTCATTCGCCATATTCCCAAGCTGCTGATAAGCAATAGCAGGCGGCGTACTGTCCAGGTTAAGCAAAAGTGATTCCGGCTCACTGACGTTGCCGGCGCTGTCCTCCAGGGCGACCGTGACCCAATAGCTTCCGTCCGCAAGATCCCGGATGGAAAGCGGCAGGATGACAGAGTCCCCTCTTGCCGGAAATAGTCCATCGACGATCTTGGGCGACGAAAGGAAACCGGAGCGAAGCTGCATTCGATAAGGAACTCTTTCGTCGAAAACGACGCCGATCTGAGCCTCTTTTTTTCCGGCCTGGTTGTAAAAATCCGAGCCGAAATCCGGATCGGCAAAATACACCTCGTTTACAACCGGCTGCGTCGCGTCATATTTCAAGGTTATGTTGGAATGATTCTTAAAATCAACGTTGCCTTTGCCGTCTTGCAGCCACAAAAAGAAATCCTGCGCGTATTGTTCGGACACTTGAACGAGGATGCTGTCACCCACAGGCCTTGTGCCGGTCGTGTCTGCATTACTCTGCGGCGGGCTGCCTAATTTGTAATATACTTTGGCAATGCCGCTCGGGTCCACCGGATTTTCCCATGACAGTTCAAAGAGCGGATTGTTTTGCCAGCCACCCGGCGTTTGTCCTTTTACAGCCAGTTGATGGGGCGGCTCTGGAGGCGTCGTATCAATAAACAAGGTATCGATAATCGTGGTTGTTTCGGCGCTTCCGGTGAACTCTTCCCGGTTGCCAACATTGTCCCAGGCGACCACTTCGAAAGAATAGGTCTGTCCCTGCTCACCCAGGTAGCTTACCGTTAGCGTTTTTGCTCTTTCCAGAAGAGGGTACCATTCATTGCTTTCCTGACGAATACGAACGTCAAACTCACCGGATAAACCGGAGCCCTGGCCATCGGAGCCGCGGTTCCCTCCTTCCCACGAGATGGTAAAATGATTGCTCAAGCTGGTAGCGGGTGAAACGGCATTCGCACCGGATGGCGCGGTGCTATCCAGGCACAGTTGCAAAGAGTCGGTGGTTATGTTTCCTGCACTGTCGGAAATGATTGTGAAAACTTTATAGCAATCGTCGGCCACATCGGGCAGATCGATTTCATAATCGACATACTGGCCAACGCCGGTGCCAATGTCGGTTTTTACAATTTTATTCTCCAGGAAATCAGCCGCCAACTGTGCTGTATCGGCATAGATTTCATCATAGTATATTCTTATTTCAGCTTTTTGGATGGAGTCCGGATTGACCCAGCTCCCGTCGAATTGCGCATTTCTGATCAAGCTCTGGCTGATTTTTGGCGGGGTTGCATCGTAGCGGAGAAGCACTTCTTTGGCAGTCGAAAAATCGGCGTTGCCGCTGCCATCCTCAAGCCAGAGGTATAAATGGACTTGCCCCTGCTCAACCAGGTTGACCCGCAAAGGAGGATTTGCCGATCCTGAGCCGGTCGTATCGTCGACAGAAGACGGTGGACTTGAAATCTTGTAATAACACCGGGCAATGCCGCTGGCGTCATCCGGATTGTCCCAGCGAATTTCAAACAGCGGGACGTTGCTCCACGGACCCGGATTCGAGCCGTTGACTGACAGGTTTTCCGGCGAGCCGGGCGGCTCGATGTCCACAAAGGCCACATCGATCTGCGTCGTTGTTTCGGCAACTCCATTCAACGGCTCGCGATTGCCAAGAAAATCATAACCCGCGGCTTCGAAGGAATAGCTGTGCCCTTCCTCGCCGGAGTACCTCGCTTCTTCGCCATTGAAGCGGACTTGCCAGGGTTGCCAGTCGTCCTCATCGATTTTAACGCGAACGTCATAAATTCCCGAGATGCCTGCGCCATGGCCGTCGGAGGCGCCGCCCCAGGTCACTAAAAACTCACCCGGCTGTCTTTTGCCCGGCGAAACGGCGGTCGTCCCGAAAGGCGGACGATCATCCAATGCCAGGACGACCGATTGTAATGCGGTATTGCCGGCGCTGTCTGTCGCTGTTACATTGATGGCGTAGGTCGTATCGGCGCTCGGCGGGAAGCTGATCTGGAAAAATTCAACGTGGCTTTCCGCGGTCGCTGCCGGCGATGACTCGATCTCCAGCGAAGAGGACAAATCGACCGACCGCAGGTTATCTTCACTCACATATACGGCTAACCGGGTCTTGTCAATGATTGACGGATTGTACCAGTTTTTTCCATACATGGGATCGATAAAAACCGTGCTGTCGATGACCGGCTCGCTGCCGTCCCATTTTAACAGCACGGAGGCATGATTGCGATAATCGGCATTGCCCTTGCCGTCCTCGAGCCAGAGGTAGAGCCATTGTCCGTCCTCTTTGGTTGCTGCCAAACGCACCGGCGGCTTGCCTTTTGCAGAGCCGGAAGTATCGCCGTTACTGGTCGGGGGATTATCGAGCTTGTACCAGCTTTTCACGATCCCGCTGGAATCATCCGGATTGACCCAATCGATGCTAAAATCGGGATTCGATTTCCAGGGACTTGGATTGCCATCATCGGCTGCGATATTGCCCGGCGCTGACGGCGGATCATCGTCGTTATACGGCTCGACCACCTGCACCGTGGTCTCGGCCTGGCCGTTGATTTTTTCAAGATTTCCGACATTATCCATCGAGATCGCTTCAAAGCCGTAGCTATGGCCGTACTCGCCGGTAAAATCGCTTTGGGCCAATTCCGTTTCGGAGAGCCACACTGTCCATGGGCTATCATCTTTTTTGACATAGACCGTATATTTACCGCTCAGGCCACTGCCGGATGGATCGTTTCCGCTGCTCCACGAGACCTGGAATTCAGGCGAATAGCTCGGCGAATCGCCCGATGCGATACACCCGAACGGAGCGGATTTATCCATACCAACGCTCCTGGCGCTGACAGCCTGGATGTTCGCAGAATCGGAAAGAGCTATGGTAAAATCATATACTCCATCGGCGGCCAGGGAAGTCCGGATGAGCAGCTCGACACTGCTGGAATCAGCGTTAGGAAGATTGGTTTTTTGCAGCACCCCGGCCAATCCGCCCGTGTCCATTTCCACAAGCCGAGGATGAGATTCCGAATAGCTTATGCGGGTTCGAAACTCCGGTGTTCTATTGGCATTGTACCAGGGTATAATTTCCGGAGAAACATATTGAGGCGCCGGCGAGGTAAAGACCACCTGGTGTATGACGGGAGATACCGTATCCCGCCGGAGCAGCACGGAGGCGTAATTTTTGTAATCGACATTATCCCGTGCATCCGCCAGCCATATATACAAGGGCAATTGGCCGTCCGCTTTCATCTGATAAAAAATCGGACCGATGGGACCATCTGTTCCTTCAAAATCGTTGTTCGAAAGCGGGGGCTGGCCTGTTCTCCAGAAGCTCTTTGTGACACCGCTTTTATCCGGCGGAGCCTGCCATTCGATAACAAACTCGTCGCCGTTGAGCCAGTCACTTGGATTTTTGCCGTTTGCTACGGGCCGAATGGGTTTTCCCGGCGGCGTCAGGTCATCGGCCGTTGTGTCGACATAAGCCGTGGCCTCCTCGATGTTAAGGAATTCTTCCAACTGGCCGAGATGATCATAAGCAGCCGCTTCGAAAGCATAGCGATGTTGGTGCACTCCCTCGTATAGCGAATCCGTCGCCTGGGTATTATCCAGCCAGGCTTCCCACGGGCCATCATCAACACGAACGTGGACGCTGTAAAAACCGGACAAGCCGCTGCCGTTACCGTCGCTTCCGCCGCCCCAGGTCACGTGAATGGCTTCTGAAAGGGATGTTGTCTCGGACACGGATGCCAACGTGCCCTCCGGCGGTCCGGTGTCCAGACCCAGCCAGGATTCTACCTGATTTTGATTTCCGGCCAGATCGTGGACTGTGGCGGATATATCGTAACGGCCCTCATCTTTATTCTCCACCGGGATTTGGAAAATGGCTTGCTGATCGACCCCGGACGGTATATCCGTATTTTCCAAAGTGCCACCCAGCTCGGACGTTGCCAAAACAGCCTTGTCCGCATGAAGCTCGGTATAGGTCAACTCAACATTCACAACATCCGCGCTTTGTGCCGCGAACCAGTGATCGTCAAATCCGGCGTCAGGAAAGGAAAGAGCCAAAGCCGATGGTGCAGTCAGGTCGAATCCCAGTATCGAGCTTCTGGAAGTCGGGCCGTTCACCTTGCCATCGAATGCCGTGACTTTCCAGCGATAGTCTCCTTCAGCCGGGAAAGTGACGCCTATGGACACCGGTCCGCTTCCTTGCGGAACCGGGGCATTGGGCGTAAACCGGTCCGGGATGATGCGTGAGTCATAAAAGCTCGGGGTTGATGACGGATCGTTTAAATTGGTGATCTCGACGATGAAATGCAGCCCGTCGCCGTCGCTATCTTTTGGTGCTTCCCAGACAAGGCTTTGGTTTAGCTGGCCGGAAAGCGTGCCGCTTTCCGGGGAGAGCAAAACCGGGGCCTCCGGCGAATGGTTGCCCGCCGTATCATTTATCAAGAAGGTTATTTCCCCGGAGGAATCGGCAACGACAAAATCCAACGCCTGGTTATTGTCAAAATCACCTGTGGCGAACATTCTCGGCGCTTTCGGAATTTGATGTGATGTGATATTATTCAAATGCCCGGCGCCGTCATTAAAAAGAGTGATGAAATCAAAAGATCGATTTCCGATCACGGCGGCATCGAAATCGCCATCAGCATCCAAATCGCCATAATCCGTCCAGAACGGATTTTGATTGACCTCCTGAATTGCCGGGGCGGAAAAGTCCGGCAGGTTGCCCTGCACACCCTGGTGGAGAAATGAAAAATACCTGTTGCCGCTATAATCGGCCGCCAGGATATCCGGCAACTGATCGCCGGACAGGTCGACGGCGAAGGCGCTTTCCAAATCCCCGCCGTTATAATTTTCCAGGGAAATTTCCCTGGAAGGGACATCGGGGAACATCCGCCCATCGCCAGGATTCATAAACAGGCCAATCCGTGCGCTCGATCCGGATGTGGTCAGAGCCAAATCAATAAAGCCATCATTATTAAAATCGCGCGCAAACAAACATTCACCGGCAGCGGCATAGTGAGCATCCTCGAAAAACTGTCGATAATTGGGCTTGCCCGCGCCAAAATTCCCTTTCCCATCACTTAACAAAACGGAAATAAGCAAGTTATCATTTTCGTTTTTTGACCGCTTGAATATGGCGATATCAATATATCCATCTTGGTTTAAATCTTCCAGGATTGCGCTTCGTGGCTCCGTATCCGATTTCCCGACAAGCATCGTCGGACCCATTTCGAGCTTTCCATTCCCCTTTACGTAACAAACGGAAATCCTCTGATTTTGCCGGTGAACGAGCAAGAGATCGGTTATGGAATCGCCATTCAAATCGGCGACGTACATGGGGCGCACCAGAAAATTCAGTTGAATCCGATCCCCGGCAGTGAGCGTGCCATTTTTATAGTAAAAAATTTGCAAATAAATACCGTCGTTGTTACTGCCGGATAAAGCAAAATCGCACACGCCGTCGCCGTCAAAATCGGCAGCCGCCGCCGCGTAGAGACTCATGTCGACATTAAAGGAGACACTGGTGAACTCCCCGCTTCCCTGCGCTGCCCGAACATCGAACTCCCAAACAAAGGGGCTGATCGAGCTGTTCCCGGCAATTGTCTTCACCTGGTTGGTTACGGTGACGACAACGCGGTCGCCGGGTAAATAAAACTCCAAAGGCGAAAAAGTTGCCGTTTGCGTCGAGCTGTCATAGTCGATTATGCCCGCAATCCGACCGGACTTTTCGCCATGCACGACGAAAGTATTTGCATTCACAGTAGAGGCATCAACGGCTTTGTCGAATTTGGCGCGAATGTCCTGGTTGACGGGAACGCCGGGGGCATTCGGCAGCGGGCCTACCTCGACGATTTTTTGCGCACCTGCCGGATTTGCGAAAGCCAAAACAATAAAAATGGCAGATAGCGGGTAAACTATGATTTTTTTTATTTTGTCAGCGAATCGTAGCAAATTTATTCTCTGGTAAAGTGTCGGCCTTTCTCTTTGAGTTCGATTCCGAACATCCTGTTCTCTTTTTTATCCAACCGGTCATTCCTCTGGCACCAGTTGAAATTCGATTCTTTCCTCGCCATTCAATGGCACAAAGACAACCGTATCTTCAGGGACGGTTTGAAAACCGTTTCGAAACACCCGGACGTGGTGGCGGCCAACCGGCAACCGCAGTCGTGCCGGTGTGGTGGAATTTTCCGCATTCTTGCTGTCAACGGCGACGAAGGCAAAACCATAATGTAAAGCGTCTTTCAATGTTATCGATAATTGACCGAAGCCGATTTGATCTGCATCAAAAAGAACGAAATTGCTGCCCTCCATATCAACAAAGATGTCGGTTTCCCAGGAAAACATATTTTCCTGGTCCACATAAAGAAGCTTGTGAACGCCGAGAGGCAGATCGACGGAATAAGGAAGGCTTTGCGACGGCAATTTATTATTTACGATGATCCTGTCGGCGAAATCGACGGCGGCAAAAGTCATTCTCCTCACCGCATCGGGTGATACTTCCATGGGAATGCTCAAAGAAACCGTATCCTGTTGCGCTATCGTGAGATTTTGCTCCCACGTTTTAAATCCCTCCTTCTGCACGCGGATGTTGTAATTCCTTCCCGCAACCAGGCCATGAACTAAAAAGGGCGAATCTCCCGATATTTTTCCGGAAGGCTCGTTGTCAACAAAAATATTGGCACCGATCGCGGATGAATCATAATAAGCGATGATCTTTAATGTTGCAAACGAAATATTCTTATCCGCTATTTTTTCCACGGCCGTTTCGGCTGGTTCGGACCGGCTGCCATTGGCAGGCTGCTTTTGATGCTGAATGGCCGCTCCGATATTGCGCCGCTGCTCTATGGATGCCGGCTCCTCGGCAGGAGGCCCGGTCACTCCTTCCTCGATGGACGGTTCGGTAACATCCGCCACTTTCACAGAGCTGCGAGTGGTTGGCCGGGAATTCTCGTCGTTCTCTTGTTTTGACGCTTCGCCGTAGAGAGAATCCAGGTCTCCGGGTGGTAAAAAGGGAGCAATATCCTGATCCGGAGTGTTTTCCGCTTCGGCAGCGAATTTTTCAAGCTCAAGGAGATCGGCTTCATCGCTTTTTGCGCTCCAATCGGACAACAAAAACACAAAAGCCGCCAGCAAAATCATAACGGACACTGTTATGAATGTAAAAACCATTCGCCGCTTACTTCCCACCAAAACGGGCGAGTTCAGTTTCAACGACAGCCAGGATGTTAGCGAGCGTCCTTTAATCGTAACGCCCGTTTCCTGATCTGCGTGCAACTCTTCAAGCTCCTCGATGGAGGAAGGCGCCAAAGCCTGGATGAGATTGATAAAGTTGGGGTAACGCTTTTCGGGGTCTTTGGCCAAAAGCTTTGTCACTATTTTGTCCGTTTGAATGGAGATGCTATTCGAATGAACACGCGGTGATTGCAGCATCCGTTCTTTGGCTTGAAGAATTTCATGAATCGATTTCGCCTTGAACGGGTTTTTTCCGGTGAGTAGTTCGTAGAATATCACACCGACCGAATAAAGCTCACAACTGCTGCTTAATCTTATTTTGGCTTGTAATCGCTCCGGCGGCAGGTAGGACGCCAATTGTGTTTTGTCGAGGTTTTCCCTTTTATGGATCAATGAATCCACAATCCCGTCGCAGCCGAAATTGATGATCGCAATTTGATCGTCCCGGTTAATAAAGATGGAATTTGAGGTGATGGCGCCGTGATTGACACCGCTGATATGGGCAAACTGTAAGCCGCGGCAAATTTGCAGGATGATGCGGATAGCCCTCTGCTCCTCGACTGTCTTTTCCCTCTTGATGAGCTCGGCCAGGGAGATGCCATCGAAAGACTGCATCACGATAAATTGCAGGGTTCCATCCGAACCGTGCTCGTAGGTTTTCAGGATATTTTCATGATCAAGCGCGATGGACAGCTCGGCAGACAGGTGAAACATATTTGTTATTTCCTGGTCTTTGCCGTACTCATCCGCCAGAATCTTGAACCAAATCTGCTCGCCGGACGCGACCGATTCGGCTTTGACGATTTTCCACAAAAAATCTTCATAAACCGTGGTGAGGATTTTGTTATTTCCGATTATCGTTGCCATATACTTATCATAGAGAAAAATGTGAAAACCTCGTAAAACAATTGCAATTTAATAAGAAATTTTAACATTTTTAAGCATTTTATTTTTAGCCCGCGTCTTTTTGTGTTCGCGTGAAACAGTCCTGCTGATGTGTCAGACAGCATATCTCAATATAATACGACCGTCACCTGACGCACCTGATATTTTCACCATCGGTAG
>METF01000266.1:0-108 GCA_001771235.1 Candidatus Zhuqueibacterota bacterium RBG_16_48_16 | reverse complement strand
CTTGCCGATCTGTCCTGGCAATGATCGTACCAAGTTTTTCCCACTCGTCAATGACTTTTTGCGACGGCAGTCTGTGCCGGTTGAACAGCCCAACCGAAACAACAGCAT
>METF01000265.1:5817-10659 GCA_001771235.1 Candidatus Zhuqueibacterota bacterium RBG_16_48_16 | reverse complement strand
CCTGTTTTTTCACCCTGGCGAACGTCGATAGTGCCGTCGTTGTCCAGGTCCAGGTCGCGGGCCGCCGGAGGTGAATCCAGAAATTTCAAAGCCGTGTACGCCATACCGGTCAAGCCGCCGCTCTCGTCATCCAAATCCCAGATATAGGCAAAATCGAGATCGCGGTTATAAGCCATCATATCGTCGTCGTTGGTGCGGCCCGACAGGTTTCCGTCGGCCTGTTTGTTGTAAGCATCGACATCAAAATAAAAGCCGACGTACATATCCTTATAATCCCAGCCCTGGCCGTCGTTGGTATACTCAAAGTAGCGCCGCTGTTGCTCGATTTGGCCGACCTGGCTGCTCCTGTTGGTGATTTGCACCGGGAAAAAGATGATGTCCTCGGCAAATGAGCGGCCATAAGAAAATCCCGACGAGCGAACCTCAACGCCCATGGTATAACCTTGCTTGTTATCAATATCGCGGATGGCCCAGCGATCATCGAAGGCCATGTAGATGTCAACATCGGAAAAAAAGGCTCCCGGAATTTCCCGGCCAAAAGTAGGCGAGTTCGGATTGGGATCCCTTGCCCAGGGTCCCGGCCAAAAATGCCAGATCTCATCATCTTCATCGTATTGCGCTTTCAGGCTGTCGACGATATCCTGCTCATCGTCGCTCAAGTCCTGGTACGGCCCCGACGGACTCAATATCCACTCGCCAAATTCGTCATAGTATCCCGTGGGCCAACTGTTGGGCTTGTCGCTGGTGGCCAGAATGGGGGTCTGGTCTCCCAGTGCGGCATATTGCTGATACTCCTCGTCCTCCGAAGCGATCACCAATCCGGAGTGCAGCCGGCCGCTATGGTCTTTGATCGGCATCCAATCGCAGCGAGTCATGTTATCGGTACGGTCGAAATGGGACTCGGAGACGGTAGGCCCCCACCACATCACGCTATCTTCAAGAACCGGGTGTGGGCGATAGGACCAGGGGTATCTATCTTTAAGCTCCAGCGGATCGTTCGGCCTGGCTCCATTGACGCCAACCATCATTCCCACTGCGGCCAGGTACTGAAAACCCTTGTACAAGCCTTCCGGGTTTGACCAGTTGGAAAAATCGTGGCCGACGAACTTGCCGGTATTGGCCGTCATGGTCTTTAGCTCGCCTTTGAGCAAATATCCCTTCGCTCGCTGGGCAATGGCCTCCTCGGGTGTTTCATCCACAGAGTCAACGCTTTTTGCCAGCGCCGCCGGCTCTGTTGTTGCCGAGGCTCTTTTGGTATCAATTGCCAGGATGCTCGTGTTGGAAAATAGGATCATCAATGAAAGGAGAAAGAGAATCGATTTCCGCATTTAGAGTCCTCGTTTTGGATTGTAAAATAAAAAAACTAATAAAGCTCCGCCTCAAACCGACAAGAAAATAAAGACTGTAACTTGATGCGTAAAGGCGGACAGGATGACAGGATTTCACAGGATTTTCAGGATAATGTTCAGGAGTTCATCCTGTTCAATCCTGCATCATCCAGTTATCCTGTCAAAAAAATCCAGTGGTTGTAACCCTGACAGGGTTCGGATCCCTGTCAGGGTTTGCTATCGCATTTAATGTCCTCGTTTAGAATTCGATCTCCGTAGTAAACTGTATGCTGCGGCGCGGCCCGTAAAAATAGGGCGCGTCGTACACCGTATCCGCATTCTGCCCGGCCAGAATTCTGTTATTCGCTCTCCTGCCGGGATCGTCCGGTTTGCCCGTTTCGTTATACACGTCGATCACATTCTTGCGGTCTAACAGGTTCTCTATCGACAGGCCGAACTTGTATTTCAGGCCGGCGATGTTGACGATCTTCTGAACACCCAGATTGATCTGGTGAATCCAGGGCATGCGCTCCGAATTGGTCTCCTGCGCAATGCCTTCGACCGTTGGCGTATAAGGCGCGCCACTCTGGGCAAAATAGACCACATCCGCACGAACGTTTGAAAAGGGTGTCCATCCGAAAAAGCCGGGGCCTTTTGAAATCAAATAGCCAAAAAACATCGAAAAGTCGTGCGTTCTGTCCCAGGACATCAGCAGCTCGCGTTTCGGCATGGTCTCCGGCGTATCGGTATTGCGATAGCCTTCCCAGGGATCGGCGCGGTTCTGTTTGGCGACCGAATAGGTATAGGTGAGCCTGCCCGCCAGGTTATCCTTGAGGGCTCTTTTTTCCAGCGACAAATCCACGCCCCGGGCCGTGCCAAAATCAATACCCTTGCTGATCGTGTAGCTGAACGGGAACGCAGGGACACGCTCGGTCGCATCCAATTCACCGTATTCCTTCGACCAGCCGACAATGCCAACGACCCAGTCGTCGGACAACTGGTTGTTCACTCCGAATTCATAAGCCGTCAGTTTTTGGGCGCTGACCAGGGGATTGCCGACGATCGGACTCCACGTCGTCAGGTCTCGCTGGGAATTGACATAAATGTTCCGGTAGATGGGGAGCTGATGAAAAATACCGTAGCCGAACGTAAATGTCGAACGATCGGTGATGACATGGGAAATACCGATTCTTGGGCCCCATTTGTAGTGTGTTTTTGTGGGGAGCAGCGGACTCGTGGGATCGTTCGGATCTTCCCATGCGGCGGTGTTATAGTTGAAAGCATCGAGACGAATGCCGAGATTTATGGTCATATATGGATATTCGATTTTATCCTGCAGATAGGCGGCGCCTTCGCGCGGGAATTTTCGATAATAGTCGGTGTAGGGCTGCTGCAGCCAGGGTAACTGCACTTCATCATAATAGAGCTGATGATATTTGCCAGCCATGCCCAATTGCAACTGATGGTGTTTGGTCATCTGGCTGGTGACATCCAGACGAGCTTCATAAGTATCCGTATAGGAGTAATGATAGTACCTGCCGGAGCCTCCCCTAATGAAATCATAATAGGGCGAAACACCCATCCAGCCGTTGTACTGCCAGGGCAACAGCCATTCATTGTCCAGGGGGTAGATGTTTGAATTGGGATATGTGTTCGGATCCGTAGCGGGATCGCCGGGCAAAAACGGATTAGTCTGGTCGCTTCGCAGCAAGGATAAATTATTTTCAACGTCATCGGGGTAGCCGTCACCATCGGTATCAAGCGGAATGGCATTTTCTGCTTTGGCGTCGGCGTTGAAAGGATTGGTGCTCAGGCGCGTTTCCAGCCAGTCCGAATAACCGTCTCCATCGCTATCCACGTTTTTCACCCGGTATCTTCGACTCTGCCAAAAACGCGACAAGCGCAGCGTATAAAAAGTGCTTTTGGAAACCTGGTGGCGCCACTCCAGGTATTGGCGGTCGGAATCCACAATGGTATAGTTCTTTCCCCGCTCATAATAGCGAAAGATAACGCTCTCAAAGTCATTGCCGTAAAATTTGGTCATGCCATCGACGATCCAGTTGGTATAGACCAGATTCATATTCGGCGTTATGCGCCAGGCCAGCTTGGCATACAGGTCGTTGGTCTGTTCCATTCCCAGGGCCATCCAGCCGGCCGTCTGATCCAAAGGATCGGAGTGATTGTCCGGATCGTTGGGATTATACGGCGGGGCATAATTGGTCAAGGGATTGTAGGGATTGTTGCCCGGCAAAGGGCCCGAAGCCCAGGTGTTGTCATCAAACTCGAGAACACGGTGCCGCTCACGCGATGTCTCTCCGGAGACAAAAAAGGAAACCTTGTTCCTGAGGAAAGGAATCGGCCCACCGAATGCGCCGGCAAAGTCTCTTAATCCTTGCAGCCGGTCGGGGTACAAGAAGCTGTTCGAGCCGATCATCTTGCCGCCGATCTCGCTGGTGCGATAACGAAAAATGCCTTCGTACTTTTCAAAATCTCCCGTTCGGGTCACCCAGTTCACCACCTGGGAAAGTGCGCCGCCGTGCTCGGCATTGAACACTCCCGTCTCGGTGGTCATTTCTTCCACGGCAAACTTGTTCAACCGGGTGCCGAGACCGATGCCACCATAAGTGGGATTGACAATGGCCATGCCGTCAAAGATGAAACCGATTTCATTGGCGCGGCCGCCCCGGACGTGAATCTGCTCGATGCCTCTTTCGCCAAAACCGGGAATGCCATAGCTCTGGTATTCAATATTGATGACGCCGGCCTGCAATGTGAGCACATCGGTCAGGTTTTGCACCGGGGTCGTGCGAATTTCCTGGGCGCTCATGACCATTTTTTTGACGGTGACATCTTTTTCCACCATCGGCCGCTCGGCAACGACCTGAACCGTTTCCCCTTCGACAGCCTCGCCGCTCAATTGAAAATTGATGTTGGTGGTCAGATCGATGACGACGCGCACCTTGGTTTGCCTGGTGACCTGGTAGCCGATCATGCTCGCCGTAACATTGTACGTCCCGGGCGGAACGTTGACGATATAGAAATATCCATCTTCATCGGTTGCGGCGCCCAGCGTGGTTCCGTCGATAATCACATTACAAGAGGGCAGCGGCTCGTTTGTGGTGGCATCGAGGACATAACCGACAATTTTCCCGACCGTCCCGGGCCTGGCAACGTGAGCGAATACAAAAACAGCATAAAAGCCAATGAAGAAGGATTGTTTCAACATTTTCATAGATATCACCTCGGTAGGTACAAGCAATAGTCACAGGTTTGTGTCGCTGGTTTATGTCTCTCATTGCATATCAGGTTGTTGCAGATTGACCAAGTTGACAATGGATGCAGCCTACTTAGTCCCCTCGCCCTTGAGGGAGAGGGACAGGGTGAGGGTACAAACTTTCAATCAATATCCCCTCACTCTTTCTCTCTCCCCAAGAGGGAGAGAGGACTAGCTTTAAGGCTTCATCGTGCTATTCTGTAACAGCCTAATCCGCAGGGGCGATGCGCTAAGCTTCGG
>METF01000265.1:3069-5754 GCA_001771235.1 Candidatus Zhuqueibacterota bacterium RBG_16_48_16 | reverse complement strand
CTTACGAGTATGTCAATTCTTTATCACTGCATGAGCACCATCTTTTTCACATCGCGAAAATCTTCGGTGATCAATTGGTAAAAATAAATTCCGCTGGAAAAACGCGCAGGCGTCCAGGAAATGGTATGCGTCCCGGCGTTCATTTTTTTATTCACCAACACTTCCAGCTCTTCCCCCAGGGTGTTGTAAACGGCGAGCCGGACCTGTCCCGTTTTTTTCAAGCTGAAAGCAATGTGCGTCGTCGGATTGAAAGGATTGGGATAATTTTGCGCCAGCTCGTACGTCCCCGGCACAGAACCATCGGATTGCACGGAAACCGGCATCGGGATACCGGAGCCCTCCAATGGAATACCAATACTCTCTTCGGAAGGATCGTTATTCAGAATGGCCAGGTAAGTAAAGAATGTATCGGGTATGGTCGGCTGGAAGGTTACTTCCACCTCCTGGCTGGCGCCGGGAGCCACGGTAAAGTTGGACGGATTGGCTTTGAACGATTCATGTCCGGTCAGAATGCCGGAAACCACGAGGTCCTGGTCGCCGATGTTGTTGACAGTAAAACTCTTTTTAGCCGAACCGGCATCGCCGATATAGCCAAAATCGATACCGCCTTGTTTGCTGCTGGTTGCCAGCTCGATCTCGGCACCGATTTTTTGATCGTTCGTAGCCGGAAAAGCGGACGTGGGTACGGCCCAGTAACGCATCTCGGCTTCCGCCCAGGTTGTATGATCGGCATTATCCGCGCCGACGGCCGATCCCGCAACATTGGGTGTGTTTTGATAAAGGATATGGATAGCATTATTATTATAGTCGGCCACTCCGATGTAGCGCAGGTTTTGATGGATACAATCCGCTTCCGGAATGAGCTGGCCGGCATCGTACCAGGTTTTGCCGCCGTCATCCGATTTGGCCCCCCAGATTCTGCCAAAGCTAAGCGGGCCAAAACTGGTATAATCATCGGCATTTTGGGTTACGCCGTCTTCCGGTTTCAGGGTATCGGATTCGCTGCACTTGGTGAACACACAATAGAGCGTGCCATTGTTGTCGGCGCCGATTTGCGGCATGGTCAAATATTGCTGAAAATTCCCTGACCAGATGTTGTTCGGCTCGTTATGCCGATAAACGTAGGAAACGCCGGTGGACGGACTCCAGTGCTTTATGGAGAATCCGCCTTCGACATGGGCGCTGTCGCCATTCAAAAAGCGATATCCGGGATTTGTCCAGGTAATACCATAGCCGTTGGGATAGTAGGAGCCTTCAACCGTATGAATGGTTTCGTTCCAAACCACATGCGGCTCACCGTTGAGGTAGAACAAATCCGCCGGACCTTGCGGCCGGGGCCGAACATTTGCTTCCGGTTCATCGCTATCCGAATTTTTTGTCCATGGATAGAGCAGAGTGTCCGCTTCACCTGGCACACCCGTCGTATCGACTGTGATAATGTCCCACAAAATGGGATTGGTGAGAGAATCGGCCGCATCTAACATTTTGTTGCCGATGAGCTGAATTGCGTCATTCCATGCGACGCCGCGATCCTGGCTTTCAAAAAAGTAAAAGTCATTTCCGGGATTTGCCACAAGTATTCCCACTTTGCCGTTGCCGTTATCGGACACGGCAATTTGATGGCTGCCGGCTTCATTCGGGCCGGAAGCGCCTTCGGATAAAGGATATTGTATCGTGTCCGGAAACATGGCCTTCCATTCCGACCAGGTTGCGCCGCGGTTGGTGGAGCGCCAGTATAAAATATTATCGTTCACTCCGTTGACCAGCTCGACAAAATCGTCCTGGTTGTTGTTTGTCGCCGTGACATACCAGACATCCTGCTCGTCAATAGCGATATCAGGCCAGAATGGCTCTAAAAACAGCGCGCCGTGCTTTCTGGTTTCCCAGACTGTGGCTTTGGTAAAAAAGCCCAGGCCGCTCGAAAAATCGTACCATGCATTAGAGGCTTCTTCATTGAAGATCGTATGATGCGATGCCGGAACGGCGATGTTGTCAGGATCGACAGCAAGCGCACCGTAGCCGGCCCGTTGGTTTTCGATTGGAATTCCCGTATCATCCAGCCAACTGCTGCCATTAAAATAGTTATAATACATCCTTCTATTGGAAAATCCGGGCACCTCCGCAATGTCGCCGTACATCCACTGGGCGTGTATGGTTCCCGTATTCCTGTCAAACACAATTCTGTCGTGCAAATTATCATTGGTTTGATAATTGTAAGCCGTCGTTCCTATTTTTGCCCCGGGCAGCGCCGCTGCCGATTGACTGGTTAAAATCCTGACAGAGGTTTGCGTGCTCCCGGAAATGTTCTCCCTGCCATCGACCCTTTTAGACAGTTTGTGGCTCTTGAGGGATTTTTGAAAATCGGCTTTCTCGTGAACATCAGAAGCCGAAGAAACGGAAAATAAAAACAGGCCCACAAATAAGAATTGTAACAATAACCGCATGCCCGACCTCCTTGCTAATGTGATTAAATGTGCGCTAATTTAGAAACAGTTCGGTGAGTTATGTTTTGCGGCATTTCATTTGAAAAGTGTTCGGTTCGTGTTGTAACTGAAACAGAATGTTGGCAGAAATTATGAAATTATAAAACAAGGTATGAAAACAATAAGGTAAGAATGCGTTCAATAAAAACATTTCCATTTTAATTGTCAAGCATTATTCCTGTAATCAATGGCCGCGGACGAT
>METF01000265.1:0-3041 GCA_001771235.1 Candidatus Zhuqueibacterota bacterium RBG_16_48_16 | reverse complement strand
TTATAACATTGTATGGCTGAAAATAATTCATTCTTTCTCCCCCTGTCAAGAGATCAACGGGCAGTTTGCTGGGTGATATTTTTGAAAGCGTGTTCCTGAACAGCTTGTATCTGGTTCTTCATATTAAACGCATTTCAATACAAAGATTCCTGAAGGAATGACGTATGGGTGGTTACTTTCGTTTGTTTCGTGTATGACATCACCTCCCTGTGTCCGGATTTTCAATGAGACACAAGCCTGAATTGAGGAATATAAGAATGCGTGATTAGGTTTGAGTGACAAACGTGCGACGCACTTTTTTAAATGATTGAAATTATACTTGTTTATTGGTATTTATTCAGCCACCAAGTCGCAAAGCCACTAAGGAACACAAAAAATCTTTGTGAACCTTTGTGTCTTCGAGTTTTCGTGGCAGAAAAATTACGATACCTGAATAGTTACGTTTATTGTTTCACTGTAAGAAAATCAAGTGCGTCGACTCTTAATCAATTCATGAATTATACAGGCTAAATATTCAGGAAAAGAGTCAGCTCATGGCGGAAAAAACCAAACTCTGGTACCTTAAAGACTTTAACCTTTTTGAGAGCATGTCCGATGCACAAATGCAGCACGTCGCTAAAATCACGACGATGGCGCAGTTACAGAAAATTCAGCCGATTTATTTCCCGTCGCAGCCGTCGACCAACATTTATTTTCTCAAAGAAGGGCATGTCAAGCTTTTCCAGTTGAGCGAAGATGGCCGAGAATTCATCCTTGACATTCTTGGTCCCGGAGAGATCTTTGGAGAATCAGGACTGACGGATGAAGAGGCGATGCAGGATTTTGCCTCGGTGTTGGACAGCGCGCTCATCTGTACAATGAAAAAGACGGATTTTGAAACAATGCTCAAAAAAAATCCCGAAATGAACCTGCGCCTGACAAAGTGGATCGGCCTGCGCTTGCGGCGCTTTGAAGAAAAAGTAAATGACCTGGTTTTCAAGGATGCCCCCAAACGTATCATCAGCTTCATCCTGCGCTATGCGGAGGATTTCGGCAAGATGAAAAAAGGCGTTATTTCTGTGGATGCTTTTCTCTCGCATCAGGAGATTGCCCACCTGACAGCCACCTCGCGCCAATCCGTGACCACGGTTTTAAATGGCCTGAGAGAAAAGGGGATCATTCAATTCGACAGACGGCAGCTTCAAATTATGAACTTTGGCAAACTCCAAAATCTCACTCGATAAGAACGGATGACGGCATCCGGTAGGGTTGATCGGGGGAGATTGATAACCCAATCCGACCTTTCTGAAAACGGCCACCATTATTTGGCTTGGCCATTCGACTGCCATAACATCCTTGAATTTCAACCATCGTTCTTTGTCATCACCCTTGATTTTCGACCATGAATATGCTACATTGCATCTAAAGGAAACATAGCGCAATAAAAAACTGTCATTATTATTTGGCAAAAAGATCGTAGCTGGCGAATCGCTTGTCTTTCTCGATGAAATTCAAGAGGAGCCGAAGGCCATTCAGGCGCTCCGGTATTTTTACGAATTGCTCCCGAAGCAACACGTGATAGCGGCAGGCTCGCTTCTTGACTTTGAGCTTGAGAGAATCGGCATGCCCGTAGGACGGGTTTCTTCGCTTTATATGTATCCTTTGTCCTTTTTGGAATTTCTCGCGGCAAAGGATGAAACTCTGCTCATCGAAATGATCATCGAGCACAAAGAGCCGAATCCAATTAGCGAAGCCGTTCATCAGAAGCTCTTACGCCTGCTGGGCGAATACCTCGCGGTCGGTGGCATGCCTGAGGCTGTCGCATCATGGTGCGAGTCGGGCGATATGAAAAAATGTACAGCGATTCACCACACCGTTGTGGATGCGTATCGGCAGGATTTTAACAAATACGTGCAAAAATTTCAGGTCAAATATGCTGATCTGTTGTTTAATTTTGTTCCGGCCGCAATGAGCAAGAGATTCAAGTTTACTCAGGCGCCGGGCGAATATCGCAAGCGAGATTTGCAGCCGGCTCTGGAGCTTTTGGTCAAGGCTGGCGTCGTGCATAGGATAATACATACCTCCGGCGCCGGCATTCCGCTTGGCGCACATGCAAAACCGGATATCTTTAAGCTCATTTTTCTCGATGTGGCGCTGGCGCAGTCCATTCTGGGGATCGACGCTGCTTCATGGCTGCTCAATCCGGAAACGGATTTTCTAAACAAAGGCGAAATTACCGAAGCCTTTGCCGGCCAGGAAATCCTGGCCTATTCGGCTTTCGGCTTGAAACCACAGTTGTATTTCTGGCAACGGCAGACGCGCTCGAGCGAAGCAGAAGTGGATTATTTGATCCAGCGCAATCACCACATCCTGCCGGTCGAGGTAAAAAGCGGCGCGCCTGGCGCATTGAAAAGCCTGCGTCTCTTTTTGGATGAGCACAAAGGGACCAGCCATGGCATCCGCTTGTCGGCTATGAATTATGCGGCTGCTGACCGTCTTTATTCACTCCCGCTTTACGCGATGGCAGCGGCGATGAATATCACAAAAGAGCAAACAACCTCGCTGTTTTAGCTCACACGCAAATTGAGCGATTCCACCAGAAATTGATTCACGAACAGATGTTATGTTCGGTGTTCACGCTTTAGCGCGCCGTATCGGATCAAAGGGTGAAATCGAGGACAGAATACAAGGAGACACAGAACAATCGGTGTAATGGCGGAGATGATTTTTCTAATTGGCAGAATAATTGATCGGCAGAATGATTCTTCTTGCTTTTCGAAAAGAGTTGAGAAGATCATGAAGCCGTTATGTTGGCTCCGCCCTTTCCCCGTTCACTCCATTTCTCTTTGTAAAAAAAGGATACCGTGATCGGATACAGCTTGCCCATGCCCCAAGGCAAGCTAAAGCCTGAACACCGATCCCCCCTGATAAAAAAAACCGCTTGAATCAGGTCATACTTAAAAAGACTGTGTGATTGCTCTATTTGCCCTGCGCCTCCTTGTAAAAAAGACATTCCTTAACAACTTTCCTTATAGTACCAGATTCCTACCCCCATCTATTAG
>METF01000264.1:6135-24649 GCA_001771235.1 Candidatus Zhuqueibacterota bacterium RBG_16_48_16 | reverse complement strand
GATATTACCGACCAGATTCTCCGTAACGAGCTCAAAGAGCAGCTTCAGATAGGAGATGATGCCCTGCCGATCCCTGGCGAAGGATCCTGGGATATTAAAGAGCCTCCGGCCAGCGGAGAGGTCGGAAGGGCGGATGATCACGATAGCCAAAAACTCTCTTTTGATGAGCTGATCGATATTTTGGATATGGATGCCGCTTCGATTGATGAGCATCTCTCCCAGGCAACGGATTCTTTTTCCCAAAAAACGAAAAAGCATGCGGATAAATCGCCGGGGCATAAGGACAAAGACCAGAAGGCAAACATCCGCGAATCGGCGCTGGCAAAAGCCATCCAATCCTACGAGGATGGTGATTATGGCCAGGCCATCGCCCAATTTGAGACGTTGCTCACCACTTTTCCTGACGATGTACGGATTCACACCATGTTAGGGAATTCCTATTTCAAATGCCATCGATATAAAGAAGCGGCGAGCCAATACGAACGGGTGATCACGCTAGATCCCGCCAATGTGGATGCTTATGAGAACCTGGGCGTGGTCTATGCCAACCACGGCAACCTGCCCAGGGCCATCGAACAATGGGAGCGAATTATGGAAATATCACCGGAGAAAAAATATATAAAAGAAAGTATTACACGAGCCAGGCGATTGTTGAAGCAGTTGAAGGAGTAGGTGTGAATTTTTCATTGACATTTTAGCGGCTATCAGCTATATTCACAGCGTTATGAAGCGAATGCAGCATCCCTGATGGGTCAGATGTTTCCTCTTATCTTCAAAGCTAAATCTCATTGACTCAACAAGCTCATGTTTGGAGATAGTTGATCGGGCAACAACGGTCGTTTTTTCAGTGAATGGCATTCATACTTAAAAAATTATCAGGGTATAGAAAGCGGAGTAAAACATGGAAGGCATACAATTGTCTGTCGAAAAAGCAGGTCAACAAAACAGCATATCGGTGATCAAAGTGGGCGGATACATCGATACGACCACATCGTCGGAGCTGGAACATGCCCTGAATGCACTTTTAAAAGCGGGATCGAATAATATCATTATCGACCTGGGCAATGTCGATTATGTGAGCAGCGCCGGTTGGGGAATATTCATCAGTGAGATCAAAGGCATCCGCGAAAAAGGCGGCGATTTGAAGCTGGTGCGGATGATCCCGGAAGTGTACGAGGTCTTCGAGCTGCTCGAATTCCACTATATTTTAAAAGCCTTCGATACCATCGAGGAAGCGATCAAGGATTTTGAAAGAGCGGGAATAGCGACGGGCGTCAAAGAGGCCTACGTGACCGCCGAAAAAAGCGGCGCAGCCAAAGCTTCGGCAGGCGCATCAAAGGCCTCGCCGTCAGCGGCTAAAATCACGGACACGGAGCTGACCTCCATAGAGGAAAAGGTCAAAGATATCATCCGGTCGGATCCGGGAGCGAATACGGCGCAAATTGCCCGCACCCTGAACACGCCCCAATATGGGCATGTCAAGATAGGATGGTTCGGCCTGAGAAAGATTTTAAAAAACATCGGACTCGATTCCAAAAAGAAACGAAAAACGTTCTTAAAATAAACGTTCACCGGTTTAAAATCGCTCAACAAAGGGGGCTCTTTTCAAGCTCGGCAGTTTTCTCTCCCTGAATAGAATTCCTATTGCTCATTCAACGACACTCGAACATGTTCATAGACAAAGCCAAAATTACGGTAAAAGCGGGTGACGGCGGAAGCGGTTGCGTCGCTTTCCGGCGGGAAAAGTACGTACCCAAAGGCGGGCCAAGCGGAGGCGACGGAGGCCGGGGTGGAGACATTTTTGTCCGGGCCGATTGCCATTTGCGCACCCTGCTCGATTTTAAATATCAAACACGCTACAAAGCGTCGAGGGGTCAGCATGGGCAAGGCGACAATAAGACGGGCAAAGAAGGCAAAGACCTGGTCATTCGATTGCCGCTTGGCACAGTCCTCCGGGATGCATCAACCGGGGAAGTCCTGGCCGACCTGACCGAGGACCGGCAATCCGAGATGATTGCCCGTGGCGGCCGGGGAGGGCGCGGCAATGCCCGGTTTGCCACGCCGACGGATCGCGCGCCGCGTACATGGGAGCCGGGCGGTGTGGGCGAGGAAAAGGAAGTGGAATTGGAGCTCAAGCTCATCGCCGATGTCGGGCTGGTCGGTCTGCCAAACTCCGGGAAATCGACTTTGTTGTCGAGACTGTCACACGCCAAACCAAAGATTGCCGATTATCCTTTCACGACCTTGCAGCCCAATCTTGGCATCGTCAAGGTCGCCGAAGGCAAAAGCTTTGTCCTGGCGGATATTCCGGGGATCATCGAAGGCGCGCACGTCGGAAGAGGATTGGGTCTCCAATTTCTGCGGCATATCGAACGAACCAGGGTGTTGGCGTTTCTTTTGGATTGCTCGTCGGAAAACCTGCAAAAGGATTATGAGGTTCTGCTCGGTGAGATTCAATCTTATGGGCATGATTTAATAAATAAGCAGAGAATGTACATCATCAATAAAATCGATCTTTTGACGGATTGGGACACTCCGGCAATTGCCGATCTTTCCCCCCGGGATATTCTTTCGATCTCCGCAGTCAGGGGAGACAATTTGGAGCTGCTAAAAATAAAGCTGTTCGAGCTGCTATCCAGTAACCATTGAGCCCACGAAACACACAAAATAAACGAAAGGAATGAGCATGGCTGAACTACTTTATCCTGAGGAAAGTTATGCGATTGTCGGTGCATGTTTCGAGGTGTGTAGAGATAAAGGATGTGGTTTTTTGGAGGCTGTGTACCACGAATCCTTTTGTATTATTTTCATCCATTTTGTTTGTTTCGTGTGTTTCGTGGGCCGAACGGTTACACTTTCTAAAGAAAACAGGAAAGAGCGGGCCGATTTTGAGTGAGAGGGAAAATGACATCCTCGCCCTGCTTGAATTGATGAGCGTGCCTCACATCGGCTCTCAGAGAATACGAAATCTTGTCTCCCGTTTCAAGTCCGCCGGGGCGGCATTGGCGGCATCTCCACGCGAGCTGGTTCAGATTAACGGAATCGATAAGACCATCGCCCGCCTGATCAAGACGGCGATCGACAGAAAATTTGCCGAAACCCAGCTCGAATTGCTGCACCAAGCCAACGCCAGGATAATAACCTTTTGGGACAAGGATTATCCCCCGGCGCTGAAAAATATTTATGACCCCCCGGCTGTCTTGTTTGTGCGCGGCTCCCTGGTGAATGATGATGAACGAGGTGTTGCCGTCGTCGGGACAAGGTCGCCAAGCGCTTATGGGAAATTGATGACCGAAAAGCTTTCTCGAGAGCTGGCTCAAAATAGCATTACGGTCATTAGCGGCCTGGCGCGCGGAGTCGATACCATTTCCCACCGGGTTTCCCTGTCCGCTGCCGGAAGAACCATCGCGGTTTTGGGATCGGGCGTTGACGTGATTTATCCGAATGAAAACAGCTCTCTTGCCGAGAGCATCATGGAAAACGGCGCCCTGCTCTCCGAATTCCCCATGGGCAGCAAGCCGGATGCCCCTCACTTCCCGCGAAGAAACCGGC
Source organism: Candidatus Zhuqueibacterota bacterium RBG_16_48_16 (assembly GCA_001771235.1). Lineage (GTDB taxonomy): Bacteria > Zhuqueibacterota > Zhuqueibacteria > Residuimicrobiales > Sediminimicrobiaceae > Sediminimicrobium. Next base: position 21,097 of record METF01000264.1, on the reverse strand, counting down.
TCATTTCCGGCATCGGCAAGGGAGTCATTGTCGTCGAAGCGGGATTAAAGAGCGGCGCACTCATAACCGCACATTTTGCCGCAGACCAGGGCCGGGAAGTTTTTGCCGTGCCGGGAAATATTAATAATCCAAAAAGTCTCGGCTGCAACAGCCTGATCCAGCAGGGGGCGAAATTGATTTGTTCCATCCAGGATGTTCTGGACGAATTACAATTTTCTTCTACCGGCGGCAACGGCTCGAAAAACCGCCTGCCGGATGTTTCTCTGAGCGAAGCCGAGAAAAACCTGCTCGACATATTGACAACAGAGCCGCTTCATATCGATCAGATAGCCAAAACCGTCGGTTTGCCCACGTACAATGCCCTGGCGGTTTTACTTTCCTTAGAGCTTAAAAACCTGGTCAGGCAAATACCCGGGAAAAATTTTGTCAGGGCATAAGCCCATGAATATGCTAAAACGGCAATGGCGTGGCAGCCAAAAAACAAGTTGACTCTGTATATGCAAATTCGTAATTTTCGCGGCCTGGAGGGCTAGACCTAATCGGTAAGGCAGCGGTCTTGAAAACCGCCGGGAGCAATCCCTTGGGGGTTCGAGTCCCCCGCCCTCCGCTTTGCTAAAGAGTCCTTTGAAAATTGCTCATGGTTTTATAGAAGGGAGAGGTGCCGGAGTGGCTGAACGGGGCGGCCTGCTAAGCCGTTGTAGGGAATTTCTCTACCGAGGGTTCGAATCCCTCCCTCTCCGCAACCGAGCCAATAAATAGCCGAACATACGTGAAGCATTTATTGGCTTTTTGTTTGACTCACACAAAGTTAACCGGAACAAGCCAAAACCAATGTGGAACACGGATTTAACGGATGAAACGGATAGCACGGATTTTTGAAGGAGAAAGTTAGTCCATTCCTTTCGGTAAAGAACCGAATATTGGCGAAGTCTTGAGTCACCTTAAGACAAGACCCATAATCCGTTTTGATCCGTTCAATCCGTTCGATCTGTGTTCTATTTTTTATGATCGAAAATAGCAAAATTTATTTGTCACAAACAGGACGAACAGTGAAGCCGACAAGAGTGAGATTCGCCCCAAGCCCGACCGGATTCGTTCACATCGGCAGCTTGAGAACAGCGCTTTACAATCACCTGTTTGCTAAAAACAGGGGCGGCTCTTTCCTTCTCCGCATCGAAGATACCGATCGCACGAGATTTGTGGAGGGGGCAACGGAGAATTTGATAAACGTCCTTAAGTGGGCGGGCATTAGTTATGATGAAGGCCCGGGCGTTGGCGGCGATTTTGGGCCTTATTATCAATCCCAGCGCAGCGAGATTTACAGAAAATATGCCCGGCTTTTATTGTCGAAGGGTGCGGCCTATATGGCGTTCGATACGCCCGAGGAGCTGGAGAAAATGCGCCTTGCGGAAAAGAGTGCCCGGGACCCCGCACCACGATACAATTCCGCCGTTCGACTAAAGATGCGAAACAGCCTGGTGATGACTCAAGCCGAGGTGGAAACAGAGATCGAAAAAGGCTCGCCTTATGTTATCCGGCTGTTGGTGCCGGAAAACCGCACCTTTGAATTTTCCGATCTCATCCGTGGCGAGGTGAAATTCGACAGCAGCCATGTGGACGACCAGGTGCTGATCAAATCGGACGGATACCCGACCTACCACCTGGCCAATGTTGTGGATGATCATGAGATGAAAATCAGCCATATCATACGTGGAGAAGAGTGGCTGAGCAGCGTTCCCAAGCACCTGCTTCTCTATGAATACTTTGGCTGGCAGGCTCCTGCCATGGCGCACCTGCCCCTGATCTTTAACCCGGATGGAACGAAGATGAGCAAGAGAGACATTCAGACACTTGGTGAGCTTCCTCCCGGCAAAGTGGATCCGAATGTTGAAACGTATATCAAACGCGGTTATGAAAAAGAGGCTATTTTAAATTATATCGCCCTTTTGGGCTGGAATCCCGGAGAAGGCGATGAACGGCAGATATTTTCTCTGGACGAGCTGGTGAAAGAGTTTTCGCTCGAGCGGGTTAACAAGTCCGCCGCTATTTTTGATATAAAAAAACTGGACTGGCTGAACAGCGAACATATTTCCCGGCGCGACACATCGGTGCTGGTGAGCCAGATAAAGCCTCAATTGCTCGACAAAGATGTGGAAATTCCTTCCGAGAAGTATTTGTTTCAAGTCGTTGAATTGTTAAAGACACGACTGCATTTCCTCAACGAATTTCTTCCCATCGCCGGCTATTTTTTCGCCGATCCTGAAGAATATGAACCGGATGCTGTGAAAAAACGCTGGAAAGACGATTCGGCCAAATTAGTGCTTGAATTTTGCGAGCAAATTTCTAATTTAACCGATTATAACGCCGGGACAATCGAAGAGGCGTTGAGGATGGTCGCCGAGCGCAACAACGTCGGTGGCGGACGAATTATTCATCCCGCCAGGTTGTGCGTTACCGGCAAGAGTGTTGGCCCGGGATTATTCGAGATACTTGAAGTTCTTGGAAAAGAGACCGTGCTGCGGCGTCTGAAAAAGGGCGCGGAGACCATCCCCACGATAAAACAATAGTCAACTGGGGAGTCGTCCAGTGGTAGGACACATGACTCTGGATCATGGAACCGGGGTTCGAATCCCTGCTCCCCAGCACTTTTCAGCAAAGGACAAGACTCTCTTGTCCTTTTTGTTTTAAACAAGGAGTTGACTTTTAAGTGGGCAGTTTGTATATTTCCGCGCTCTCGTAGCATGACATGGCGCGTTCGTCTAGGGGCCCAGGACGCCGGCCTCTCACGCCGGTAACACGGGTTCGAATCCCGTACGCGCTACAGCCAAAAACAACTTAAATAAAAACGCGCTCGTAGCTCAATTGGATAGAGCATCTGGCTACGGACCAGAAGGTTGGGGATTCGAGTTCCTCCGAGCGCGCTTCTTTTTTTACTATGGAAGACCACACCGGCTGGATGAAATATGCTTTGCAGGAGGCTCAAAAGGCATTCGATAAAGGCGAAGTGCCGGTGGGCGCCGTTGTGGTCCATGACGGTGTAGTTGTCGGCAAAGGATATAACCTGGTAGAAACTCTCCAGGATCCTACCGCGCATGCTGAAATGCTGGCGATCACGGCTGCTGCCAATTATCTCGCCTCCTGGCGGTTGGATGATTCAGCGCTCTACACGACCCTGGAACCGTGTACGATGTGTGCCGGAGCCATTTTGTTGGCGCGAATACCTTTGGTAGTATTTGGGGCAAAGGATCCACGCTACGGAGCTTGTGGCTCGGTGCTGCAAGTGGCCATGAACGACAAGCTGGATGTCAGCACCAAAGTCATCAGCGGTGTTTTGGAAACGGAAAGCCAGGAGTTGCTGCAAAAGTTCTTTGAAAAAATACGCAGCATGGACGAAAAATAATATTTTAAAAATACGGAGAGGTGCCGGAGTGGTTTAACGGGACGGTCTCGAAAACCGTTGTGCCCCTTTCGGGTACCGAGGGTTCGAATCCCTCCCTCTCCGCACCGATGTTGTATTTGGAGAGGTGACTGAGAGGCTTAAAGTGCACGCTTGGAAAGCGTGTGTAGGTACCCCCTACCGCGGGTTCGAATCCCGCCCTCTCCGCCAGGGAAATTCCGGGGCCGTAGCTCAGTTGGGAGAGCGGTACGTTCGCAACGTACAGGTCGTGGGTTCGAATCCCATCGGCTCCACCAGGCTGTGCTAGACGGGGAGCTAGCGGTGCCCTGTAACCTGCAACCCGCTATAGCAGGGTCGAAAGCCTACATTGAGGTTCATTCGTTGCCATGATCGGTGCGAGTAAGTTATGTTGATAGTTCAAGCCCTACGCAATAGAGGCGTGCCCAACCCCGTCAGGACCGGAAGGTAGCAGCGGTAAGCACACAATCTATGTGCCGCAGGAGCACTTGGCTGGAGTAGGCTGCTCGTACGGTTATGCAATAGAGGAATCGAAGGTAGGTGCACAGCCATTTAGTGTTTTTTGCTGTTTAACCCCGAAAGTGCGGAGTGAGAGATCCCTGATGTCGTACTTGGTGTTTGCCAGAAAATATCGACCGATGTTTTTCGAAGAGGTTGTCGGGCAACAGCATGTAACCCAGACTCTTCAAAATGCTATTCAGCAAAATCGGATAGCAAATGCTTATCTTTTTTCCGGCCCGAGGGGAGTCGGAAAAACCACCGTAGCGCGCATCCTGGCCAAAGCGTTAAACTGTGAAAAGGGGCCGACAATTACGCCCTGCAACGCCTGTTCTTTTTGCAAAGAAATTAACGAAAGCCGCAGTTTTGATGTTTTGGAAATCGACGGTGCCTCGAACAGGGGAATCGATGAGGTTCGCAATCTTCGGGAAGGCTTGAGATATTCTCCCAATCCCGGCAAGCACAGGATTTATATCATCGACGAAGTTCACATGCTGACCAACGAGGCTTTTAATGCGTTACTGAAAACCCTCGAAGAGCCACCGGCCAAGGTGTTGTTCATCTTTGCCACCACGGAAGCGCACAAGGTTCCCGCAACCATTCTCTCCCGCTGCCAGCGATTCGACTTTAAGCGCCTTAGCGATAAGCTTATCAACGAACAGCTTAAAAAGCTTTGCGAAACGGAACAGATAGAAATTGATGAGGAGTCGCTGAGACTCGTTGCCATGAAAGCCGAGGGCGGTATGCGCGACGCCGAATCCATCCTCGACCAGATCATTGCCTTTGGCGGGCTGCAGGTCAACAGCCAGGATGTCATCAATTTATTGGGGATCATCAATCAAAACCTCTTTTTCGAGCTGACCGACCTGATCAAAGCCGGGGATGTCGCCGGCGGCATCCGGCTTGCTCAAAATATATTGATCGAAGGATACGATTTTAGCGAATTTTTGATCGGCCTGGCCGAGCATTTTAGAAATTTCATCATCGTCAAAACAACCGGCTCGGCTGATGGGATCAATGTCTCCGAAGAGCAGCGAGATCGATATATCAAGGATAGCGGCAACTTTGAAGTCGAAGATTTGCTCCGGCTCATAAAACTCGCCTCCGATACGGAAAACCTCGTTCGCAAAAGCACGAACGCGCGCCTGCATTTGGAAGTGGCCCTGGTCAAGATGATTAAATTAAGCACGAGCGTGCCGCTTTCCGAATTGTTAAAGCAGGTGAATGAAATAAAAAAAAAACCTGAACAGCCCCAGCCCGCGTTAACCAGCATTCCGCAAACGGACATTTCCTCATCTTCAACACACATTTTCTCCCAACGTCCCAATCAAACCGCATCGTCGCAATCCGCCATTTTAGAAGAACAATCTCCGCAACAGGGGTCGACGGAGGAGCCATCCGGAGAAGATGTCGCAAAAGATTTCAAGATATCACTGGAAATGATCGAAGGAAAATGGCAGGAAGTTTTGGAAATTATCAAGAAAAAAAAGATCGCCCTGGGCTCCTTTCTCAGTGAGGGGTGGCCCACCAATATTCGCGGCAACGTCCTGGAGGTCAGTTTTGGAGCGAATAACGGTTTTCATATCAGCTTGATCGAGCGGCATCTGGAATTTATTCAGGACGTTTTGAAACAAGTTTACGGACATCTTTTGAGGCTGAAATGCGTCAAAGATAAGGGGGATGTTTTAAATAAAGTGCGAAAAATAGCGATTCGTGTGGACAAGCAGCAGGAATTCGAACAGTTGCTTCAGGAAAACAAGTTTGTTCAAACTCTCGTCGACACCTTTAACGCCGAGCTGCTGAAATAAGAGAGGTAGCGACAACATTCAATGGTGTCTGTTCGATGCGGAAATTGTGTTAAAAGGAGATATAATGATGAACAAAGCTGGCATGGCCGGGCTTTTAAAGCAAGCGCAAAAGATGAAGAAAGAGATGGAAAGAGTTCAGGAAGAGATGGCCAATATAAAAGTTGAAGGCAGTGCGGGAGGCGGCATGGTCACCGTTACGGCCAATGCGGCACTGGAACTACTGGAGATTAAAATCGATCCGGAAGTCGTCGATCCTAAGGACACGGAAATGCTGGAAGATTTGGTGTTGGCGGCGGTCAATCAGGCTTTGGAGGCGGCCAGGAACCGGGCCCAGGAGGAGATGGCCAAAGTGACCGGTGGATTAATGCCCGATTTGAACTTGCCAGGATTTTAGCAGATATTCAAGGAGCGTTGATTGAAATATGCCTCAGATGTCGTTGAAAGGGCGATCAACGAATTTTCCAAATTGCCCGGCATCGGCAGAAAAACGGCGCAACGGCACGTCTTTTTCTTATTAAAATCGACAGACGATGAAATCGATGAGCTGGTGCGGGTTTTAAAGGATTTGAAGGAAAAAGTACGTCACTGTTCACTCTGTTTCAATCTTACCGAAGTCGACCCCTGCCCCCTATGCTCGAACCCGGAGCGTGACCGGTCGATGATCTGCGTCGTCGAGGAGCCGAACGACGTGGTGGCTGTTGAAAAGACCGGTGAATTCAAGGGCCTTTACCATTGCCTCGGCGGGGTGCTGTCGCCGCTGGATGGCGTGGGGCCGGATGATTTACACATCAAAGAACTCCTGGCCCGCCTGGACGAACAGACGACCGAAGTGATTATCGCAACGAATCCCAACACCGAAGGCGAAGCCACGGCCCTCTACCTGGCCAGGCTGATCAAGCCTCTGGGAATAAAAATTTCTCGGATTGCCCGGGGCCTTCCCGTCGGCGCCGACCTGGAATATGCCGACGAGATCACTCTTTCGCGGGCTTTTGAGGGTCGAATTTCGTTGTGAATTTTTTAGCTATGAAAAAAGGGTTGGAACTTTGTTTCGTTCATTCTCATTCATTTGTTAAATTTTAAAGCCAGATTTTCGAGGTAAGACGATGATTTCAAAAGAAGCAATTAAAAAGGAAATAGATAATATTCCCGAAGAGCGTCTTGATGATCTCCACGAAATAATCAAAGAGTTGGTTGTCAGCTCGCAGACTGTTCGGGAAAAAGGTAACTTGATGGCCAGATTAAGACACGTTAAGATTCATGGCCCTAAGGACTTTTCCAAAAACATTGATGCCTAACCCGGACACAGCGAAATTCAATTAAACACAACCACGAATTTGCACGAATTAAAATTAGGACTACAACGAAACTTTTATCTATAATGGCAGGCAACACCATTTTTTTGCTCTTACAAGGCACAATTATCCTGCCAATAATTATTCTGCCATAAAATTTTAAGCATAAAATCTTTCAGGATGGGCAAACTTTCGCTGTAGTATTAGTTTTAGTGTACAAATTCGTGAAATTCGCTTAATTCGCGAAGATTCGTGGTTAAATTTTTCAAAATCGACCGTTTGCCATATTTGTACAAGGATTGACTTTTAAGATATGTCAAAATATCCGTTCATCTTTTATTTGGAAGTTACTTTTGACTCAACGAAAAACAAACTCCACCCTGGCCATTGCCATTGCCACTACGGCCGGCAGCGGCTTTTTCCCGGTCGCGCCGGGCACGGTGGGCTCGCTTATCGCGTTGGTTGCTTTGTGGCTGCTGCCCGAATTATCGTGGCCGATTTTGGCGGTTACTGTCTCTGTCTTTTTTTTCATCGGCGTTTGGAGCGCCAGTGAGTGCGAAAAATTATGGAATAGACATGATCCTGGTCAGGTTAACTGGGATGAGGTCGTCGGAATGATGGTTGCGCTGATCGGACTGCCCAATCATTGGATCGTCTATCTGTCTGCTTTTTTTCTATTCCGATTTTTCGATATAATAAAGCCCCAACCGGCAAATGCGTCACAGAAATTACCAGGAGGCTGGGGTGTGATGAGTGACGACGTCATTGCCGGTATCTACACAAATGTGTTGCTGCAGCTTTTGTTGATTCTTTTTTTAAAGCGAATTCTGCACATCTGAAAAACAAATAGATTTGAGTTACCCCCGGGATGTCCTTATAAATGGTTATCGAGATAATTTCAATAGGCGACGAGCTTCTCATCGGCCAAACAGTGAACACCAATGCCTCCTGGATGGGCGAGCAATTGATGGAGCTGGGAATAGCGGTTCGATGGATCACAACCGTGGGCGATGATTTCGACGGTCTTAAGGAAGCGCTTAGAAATGCCATCTCCCGGGTCGATGTCGTGCTCGTGACCGGCGGACTGGGGCCAACCAATGACGATGTGACCAAAAAGGTTATGGCGGATTTTTTTGATTCCAGGCTCGTTCCTGATGATGATGTTCTTGAAAAGGTGAAAACTCGTTTTGCAAAACGAGGCCTGCCGTTGACAAAAGCAAACGTGGAACAGGCCTTGGTTCCGGACAAGGCCGAGCTCATGGACAATGATTGTGGCACGGCGCCCGGTTTTATATTTACCCAGGGGGAAAAGTGCATTTACGTCATGCCCGGTGTTCCGCAGGAAATGAAATCCATGATGGTCCGTTTTGTCTTACCGCGACTAAAGGGGCAACAGATCATTCCTGTGCATAAGAAGGTGTTGTGCACCACCGGCATTGCGGAAAGCTTTTTGTATGAAAAATTGGGCGCTTATCCTGAGCTTGACAAGCTGGTAAGGATAGCCTACCTGCCCAATTACTTTGGCGTTCGGATCCGCTTGACCGCGGCAGGGAACACCGATGATGAAGCGAAGGAAAAGCTGGACAGTGCGGAAAAGATCGTTCGCCGGAATGCCAGTGAATTTATTTACGCCGACAAAGACATTTCGCTGGAAGCGGCGATTGCCGAACGGATGGTGCAGGATGGTAAAACCCTGGCCGTCGCCGAATCGTGTACCGGCGGATTGATTGCGAACCTGTTTACCAACATCCCCGGCAGCTCGACTTTTTTTGAGAGAGGAGTCGTCGCCTATAGCAATCAGGCTAAAACGGAGCTGTTGGGTGTCCCGGCCGGGCTCATCGAGCGACACGGCGCGGTGAGTTCCCAAGTGGCCTGTGCCATGGCAGAAGGAATAAGACGGCTGGCAAAAACGGATTACGGCCTGTCCACTACCGGGATTGCCGGACCGACCGGGGGCACGGATGAAAAGCCGGTCGGCCTGGTGTACGTCGCTTGTGCGGACGAGGGGAAAACGGCCTTTGAGCGCCATACGTTTGCAGACCAGCGGCGGATCAATAAGGAGCGGTTTGCCCAGGCGGCTATGAATCTGTTGCGAAAAAGGTCATGGGGTTTCATTTGACATAATGGAAAAAATTCGTACATTCTTATGTTTTGAGTTGGCGGAACACGTCAAAGAGCAGATCGGCTCCTTCATCGACCGGATCCGGACGGACAGCCGCTGTGTTCGCTGGGCCGATCCGGCAGGGATTCACCTGACGCTGCAATTCCTCGGAGATGTCGATGAAACAGCGATAAGCCGGATCGATGAATGCGTCGTGTCCGCAAAGGAGAGTATCGTAAAATTTCTTATCAAGGTTCATGAGAAAGGCGTTTTCCCAAACCCCAAAAGACCGCGTGTGCTTTGGCTTGGCATAGAAGAAGGAACTGGAAATCTTGCTGCGCTGCAGCAACGTCTTGAAGACGAGCTGGTCAAAGCCGGTTTTCCCAGGGAAGAAAGAGAATTCACCCCCCATTTGACTATAGGCCGGGTGAGATTTCAAAACGGAACTCAAGAGGTAATCAGAAATTTTGAAAATTCTCCCTTCCCCGGTGTTGATTTTCAAGCCGGGGAGGTAGTCGTCATGCGCAGCGATCTGAGGCCTTCCGGGGCTGTTTATACGCCGCTGCTAAAATACAAACTTTTACCAGGATGACAAAAATGACAGAAGAAAAAAGCGAACGACGAAAAGTGCTGGACCTTGCCATGTCGCAAATCGATCGGCAATTCGGCAAGGGCTCCATCATGTGGTTGGGTCAGGACAGAAAACTGGATATTGATTTCATTCCCACCGGATCCATATCATTGGACGCCGCGCTGGGAATTGGCGGTGTTCCGCGAGGACGGGTTATTGAAATTTTCGGTCCCGAATCCTCCGGCAAAACCACTTTAGCTCTTCATGTCATTGCCGAGGCCCAGAAGAATGGCGGCCTTGCAGCGTTCATTGATGCCGAGCATGCCCTGGATGCCAAATACTCCAAACTCCTGGGTGTGGATACGGACAGTTTGCTGATATCGCAACCGGATACGGGTGAACAGGCGCTCGAGATCACCGAAACCCTGGTGAGAAGCGGCGCCCTGGACGTTGTGGTCATTGACTCGGTGGCAGCCCTGGTTCCGCGCGCCGAAATCGAAGGCGAAATGGGCGATGCGCAAATGGGCCTTCAGGCGCGCTTGATGTCGCAGGCCATGCGCAAATTGACGGCGGCCATCAGCAAATCGCACACCAGCGTGATCTTTATAAACCAGATTCGCGAAAAAATCGGTGTGATATTCGGCAGTCCGGAGACGACCAGCGGCGGCCGCGCTTTAAAGTTCTATTCATCGGTCCGTCTGGATATCCGGCGGATTGCCTCTATCAAGGATGGGGAGACCGTCATCGGCAACCGGACAAAAGTGAAGGTTGTAAAAAATAAAGTGGCCCCGCCGTTCCGGGAAGCAGAGTTTGATATTTTGTACGGCACCGGCATTTCAAAAACAGGCGATTTGCTGGATCTCGCCGTCAATCTGAAAATTATTGATAAGGCCGGGACCTGGTTTTCTTATGGCGAAGAGAGGTTGGGTCAGGGCCGCGAAAACGTTCGCAAATATCTCGAGCAAAATCCAAAGATGCTCGCCGATATTGAAAGAAAAGTCCGAGAGGCCCTGGGATTGATGAAAAAGCCCGGCTCTGCTGAAGAGAAAAAGAAGGATGATCAGGGCGACCAATAAATGAACGGCCGGTTATTTCGTGCCTGAACGATAATTCTTTATAAACAGCGTTATTGCGGGAATGAGGAACGGACGACGAAACAATCACCCCGCTTTTCGGGAGAGTGCTTCGGCCAAAACGCCTCGCAATGACAGCTCACTTTTGGATCGAATAGCTTTCGTTCAAACTTTATTTAGACCCGAATCGAGCGATCCCACTGTCGTTCCGCCTGCTGACAGGCCATTGACGTCGGCAGGGCGGATGAGCGGCCATTCCAAAGGTTTACTCAAAATAACTCACAACTCAAAGTATCTAACTACACAAGCGTAGGAGGCTAATTCCATGGAAAGAAGAATAGGCAGCTTATTTTTGGTTTTCGCACTTTTGTTGTTATTTTCACTGGCCGTTGCCCAGGACGAGCAGAAAGAAACGAGTGTGAAACCAGAGGAAAAAGCTGTAGAGTTTCAAATTATTGAAATGGATTCATTCAATTACGCGGCCGTCGAAATGACCGGCAGCTTCGAGCAACACGATGTAGCTTTTCAGACCATCTACGGCGAGGCATCCATGCAGGGATTGGGAGCCGACTGGGTTCCTTTTGGCATTTATTACAATGATCCGTCATCCACACCAGTTGACGAATTGAAATGGGAGGTAGGTTTTGCTCTCGCAGGCGAGCATGAGGTCAAAGCGCCGTTAAAAGTGAAAACGTGGGGATTCACGCTTCTGGCAACGCGGGTCTATGAAGGCTCCTTTGAATCAGAGGCCATGGGCAATGCCTATGCTGAATTGGTCGGCTGGACAACAACAAAAGGTTATCAGCCCGCAGGCCCGATTATGGAGCGCTTTGTGAGCATGCCCGAGCAAAACGCCGAGGGGCAATGGGTAGGAAAGCTTGAGATCTGGATGCCGGTAGCGAAGGTTCAATAATCTTGAAAAAAGAGGCCGTTTCGTTCGCCCCGGGAGATATGTTTCGGGGCGAATTTATTTAGTAGCATACTTTTCCAGGCACTGTTCACAAATTTTTGGTAACTATCTAGCCCACTAAACACGCAAAATAAACGAAAGGAATCAACATGGCTGAGCCACTTTAGCCGAAGGAAAGTTGTGCGATTGTCGGTGCATGTTTTGAGGTGTGTAAAGATAAAGAATGAGGTTTTTGGGAGGCTGTGTATCAGGTACCTTAAGAGATTGAATTCGAATAGTACTATTTTCATTTCTTTTGTTTGTTTCGTGTGTTTCGTGGGCGGAAAAGATACAATTTTTGCCACTCATATTGCTGACGATATAAAGTGAAAAAGATCGTTCTAAAGCCAGGGCGAGAAAAATCGTTAAAACGGCACCACCCCTGGATTTTTTCCGGTGCGATAAATCCGGTAAAAGTCCCGCTGGAAATGGGCGAAACCGTTGAAATTGTCAATAGTCATGGCGAATTTCTCGCCCGCGCCGCATGCTCTCCAAAATCGCAAATTTTTGCCCGAGTCTGGTCTTTTAATAAAAACGAAGAGATCACCCCGGAATTCCTCAGGCGTCGATTGGAGAACGCCCTGTCGCGCCGTCTCAGAATCGCGCAAAAAACTTCCGCTTTTCGTGTTGTATTCAGCGAAAGCGATGGGCTGCCCGGAGTCATCGTTGACAAATACGACAGCTACCTGGTGGTCCAGCTCTTGACCGCAGGGGCGGAATACTGGAAAGAGACGATTTTCAGTCTTTTAGAAGAAGTGGTGCCATGCGATGGCATTTACGAGCGCTCTGACGCCGATGTCCGCGAAAAGGAAGGACTGCCAAAGCGCGCCGGACTCGTGCTCGGAAAACAACCGCCGGAATATATAGAGATTCATGAAAACGAATGCCGTTTTCTGGTCGATGTTTGCAGCGGGCATAAAACCGGATTTTATATCGATCAACGGGAAAATCGCCGCATCCTGATTGATTATGTCAAAGGCGCCGAGCTGTTGAACTGTTTTTCTTATACCGGCGGATTCGGTATCTGTGCCTTGCATTACGGGGCGGAGAAAGTGGCCAATATAGACAGCTCGGCTCAAGCGCTGCGGCTGGTGGATAAAATCGTCGAGCTGAACGGGATGAAGCCGGAAAATGTAGAGAATGTCGAAGGAAATGTTTTTCAGCTTTTGCGTGAATATCGCCAGCAGGGTCGTGATTTTGATGTCATCGTTCTCGATCCGCCGAAATTTATTGAATCGGCCGGTCAAGTGAAAAAGGCTGGTCGAGCTTATAAAGATATCAATATGCTGGCGATGCAATTGCTTCGTCCCGGCGGCTTTCTGTTCACTTTTTCCTGTTCGGGATTATTAGCGCCGGAGTTATTCCAGAAAATCGTGGCCTATGCCGCGCTGGATGCCGGGAAGAATATCCATATCATTCGCCGACTCGCCCAGGCAGAAGATCACCCTGTCGCGCTCAATTTCCCCGAGGCCGGGTATCTAAAAGGATTGCTCTGCCAGGCAGCCGATTAACAATCCAAACCTGGACAAGCCAGAACCGATATGGAACCGGATTTGAAAAAAATAACCTCCATAGAAATCCAGGCAAAAAATAAAGACCGGGTGAACGTTTTTCTGGATGACGAGTTCGCTTTCGGGCTTTACCAGGATGTCTTGTTAAAAGCCGGCATTGGCAAGGGAGACGAGCTGTCGCCTGAGAGGATCGAACAGATCCTGCTCATGGAGAACCGCAAGAAGGCGATGAACAAAGCATACCGGTTGCTGGCATATCGCGCCAGGTCGAAAAAGGAGCTTTCCGATCGCCTCAGCCGGGACGGTTATGAGGCGCCCATTATCAACGAGGTAATGGCGGAGCTGGAACGATTGGAGCTGGTGAACGACCGCATCTTTGCCATCCAGTACGCCCGGACGAGGATGATCTCCAGGCCGGTGGGTGCTTTAATGCTGCAGCGCGAGCTGGCGGGAAAAGGCATCCCGCCGGAGTCCATACAAATCGGCATCGAAGAGGCGTTTAAGGAAAAATCCGAACGAGAGGTCGCCGTCATGCTCGCAAGAAAGAAGAAGGATTCACTGAAAAATGTGGAAGAATTAAAGGCCCGAAAAAGAATCTCTGATTTTTTAATTCGCCGGGGATTTCATTGGGACATCATTAACGACATTTTGGAGAACTGGAACAGTATTTGACGAGAAATTATGGAATTTGTTAAGTGGTGAAAAATGATTAAATTTTCGTCCCTGAACAATTTTAAGCTATGTAACTTTGCAAAAATTTACTTATTTTTGTGCAATTCTGTTTAGCCCGCATTATTCATGAATTTTTACCACCAAGGCACCAAGACACGAAGAATATTCAACCTAAAAACAGCTTGGAGTTCAGACGAAGTTTTTTTGTCAATGTTCTTGAACTATTTCGGCATTACTATTTTTTATGTCTTTGTGTAGCTTTGTGTCTTCGTGCCTTTGTGGCGGATGAATTATGCAGGTTAGAATCAAACCGAATGTGATCAGGAAGGTGTGAGCGAAAAACAGCGATGACCTCAAACGACGTCAGACAATCTTTTCTGGATTTTTTCAAAAGCAAGACGCACCGGATCGTCCCCAGTGCGCCGGTGGTGCCGCAGAACGACCCGACGCTGCTTTTTACCAATGCAGGGATGAATCAGTTCAAGGATATTTTTCTCGGATCGCGAAAAAAGGAGCATCCGCGCATCGCCGACTCGCAAAAGTGTATCCGGGTTTCGGGAAAACATAACGATCTCGAAGAAGTGGGACGCGACACCTATCACCACACCTTTTTCGAGATGCTCGGCAACTGGTCTTTTGGAGATTATTTTAAAGCCGAAGCGATCCGCTGGGCCTGGGAATTGTTGACCGATGAATGGCAGTTGCCCAAAGATCGTCTTTATGCTACGGTTTTTGAGGGTGATAAAAAAGACGGTGTCAATCCCGATGATGAAGCGATGGAAGAATGGCAGAAGCAGACGGACATCGAGGCCTCCCACATTTTGCGTTTTGGCAAAAAGGACAATTTTTGGGAGATGGGAGAAACCGGTCCCTGCGGCCCGTGCTCGGAAATTCATTTGGATCGGGGCGCAGAATATTGTGAGTGCGAAGACCAGAAAAGTTGCGGCGTAAACAGCGGCTGTGCCAGGTACATCGAATTATGGAACCTGGTCTTCATTCAATTCTACCGGGACGGGACCGGCACGCTGCATTTACTGCCCGAAAAGCACGTGGACACAGGCGCGGGATTTGA
>METF01000264.1:0-6056 GCA_001771235.1 Candidatus Zhuqueibacterota bacterium RBG_16_48_16 | reverse complement strand
CAATTGACCGGCAAGGTATACGGTGCAGGCGAAACCGGCGTGGCCTTTCGGGTGATTTCCGATCATGTTCGCGCATTGTCCTTTGCCATTGCCGATGGCGCCATTCCCGGCAACGAAGGCCGGGGCTATGTGCTGCGAAGAATTTTGCGCCGGGCCGCGCGATTCGGCCGTGTGCTCGATATCCACGAGCCGTTTATTTGCCGGCTGGTTGAGACCCTCGCTAACGGTATGGGCGATGCTTACCCAGAGCTGAGGCAGCGGCAGGATTATATTTCCCGGGTCATCCGCGCCGAGGAAGAAAGTTTTGGCCGCACCCTGGATCGGGGCATCGAGATATTTGAATCCAAAGCGGAAAAGGTTTTCAATAGAGGTGGCAAAACGTTTCCGGGTAAAGATGCTTTTCTGCTGCACGACACCTACGGATTTCCCCTTGACCTGACCCAACTGATGGCCCAGGAAAAGGGCCTGTCCGTGGATGTGGAAGGTTTTGACAAGGAAATGGAAAACCAGCGCGCCAGGTCGACCGCAGCAAAGGATGCCGTTTACGAGACGATTTCCATCGGCAGGACAGTGGAAAAAGCCTCCGATTTTGTCGGCTATCAATTGGATGAGACGGACAGTGAGGTTGTTTACCAGGAAAACGGGAAACTGGTTCTAAACCGGACGCCATTTTACGCCGAGTCGGGCGGACAGGTTGGCGACACGGGTGTTATTCAAAGCAACGATTTTACGTTTATGGTTGATGATACAAAAAAAGTCGGCGAACATGTTGTCCATTTTGGCAGGATCGTTTCCGGCAGGGAGCCGCACGTTGGCGACCGGGTGACGGCGCGCATCGATGCCGCCAGGAGAAGAGCGACCGAGCGCAATCATACGGTGACTCATTTATTACACCGGGCTTTGAAAACAATTTTGGGAGAACACGTCAGTCAGGCAGGGTCATTGGTACATCCCGATCACATGCGCTTTGATTTTACCCATTTTGAAAAAGTGACTGCCGAGGAATTGAGAAAAATCGAAGACATCGTCAACGAGAAGATACTTGAAAATAAAAAAGTGAGCTGGCAAATCCTGCCTCTCGATGAAGCTAAATCCAGGGGCGCCATGGCTTTGTTTGGCGAAAAGTACGACAGCACCGTGCGAATGGTCGAAGTGGATGATTACTCGCGTGAGCTTTGTGGCGGCACGCACGTTCGGGCCACGGGCGAGATCGGCCAGTTTGTCATTGTCAGCGAATCGGCCGTTGCCGCGGGCATCAGGCGGGTGGAAACCTTGACCGGCATGGCGGCACACAACTATTTGCGATCGCGCGATCAAATGCTCAGCCAGGCGGCGGACATGATCGGCACCAATCCGCACGAAATCAGGGAAAAGCTTGAAAAGTTAATCGACGAAAAGAAGATGCTGGAAAGGGAAATCAAAAAATTACGCCAGCACAGCTCCGGGAACGTGATCGAGGAATTGGTTGCCCGGGCAAAGGAGATAGACGGCTTTAAGGTCGTTGCAGAGCAGGTCGAAACGAACAGCGTCGATGATCTCAAGACTTTTGGTGATGTGCTAAGAGACAAATTAAAGTCCGGCGTGGGTGTTCTCGGCACGGTTATAAATGATAAAGCCAATTTTATTTGTATTGTTACCAAAGATCTTGTTGCCCATAAAAATCTCAAGGCCGGAGACATCGTCAAAGAAGTGGCGCAGTATGCCAACGGCGGCGGCGGCGGTGCTCCGCACATGGCGCTTGCCGGTGGTAAGGATGTCGATAAAATTCCCCTCGCTTTATCTAAAGTGGGTGAGATTATCGAAAAAAAGCTGTAAATTAGTCGCGTTCCGCCTGTCAGTAGAGATCATATATAAAGGAAAACCTGACAAGTGAGTATTTTCCAAAAGCTTCTTCAAATCAAAGAGGAAAAAGGGGCGGGATATTTCGTGCTGATCGATCCGGACAAGCAGGATATCGAAGAGGCCACGAGACTGGCCAGATGTTGCGAAGAAGCCGGCGTCGATGCTTTACTCATTGGCGGGAGTCTTTTATTTTCCCACATTTTTGACGAATTGATAAAAAGCATCAAAGAGAGCTGTTCTTTGCCAGCGATCATTTTCCCCGGCGGTACCCGGCAAATTTCACCTTTTGCCGATGCTATTTTATTTTTGTCGCTCGTCAGTGGACGCAATCCCACCAACCTGATAGGCGACCAGGTTGTCGCCGCTCCGGTGATTAAATCCATGAAGCTGGAGCCCATCTCAACGGCGTACATGTTCGTCGAATCAGGCAACATTACTTCGGCCCAATTTCTCAGCGATACGCGGCCCATTCCGCGAGAAAAGCCGGATATTGCCATGGCCCATGCCCTGGCGGCGGAATATTTAGGTATGAAATTGGTTTATTTAGAAGCGGGAAGCGGCGCAAAATACTCCGTTCCCGAAACATTGATAAGGGCTTTGAGGAATTTTATCAGTATCCCCATGATCGTCGGAGGAGGAATAAAGACTCCCGAAGAGGCGAGAAGCAAGGTTGATGCCGGCGCCGGGTTTATCGTCACCGGAAACATCATTGAAAAAAACCGGGACAACGGTCTGATCAAAGCATTTGTGGAAGCAATTCATACGAAAAATCAGTTGTAGATATTGATGCAGTTTATCGATACCCATTCACACCTCATTCCTCATTTCGATGACGGATCTCCGGATTGGGAAACATCGCTGGAAATGATGCGGCAGGGCCAGGAAGATGGCATTGTCGAAGCCGTCTGCACGCCGCATATTTTATCCAAACTGGATTATGACAGGGAAGCTGAGCTTTACCGGCTTTTTGAGGAATTACGCCATAGAGCAAAAAAGGCGGGGATTGCTGTCAAGCTTCATTTAGCCGCCGAGCTTTATCTACAGCCGGATTTGAACCTGGATTGCCGCATGGCCACGTTTGCCGACAACGGCCGCTATTTTCTCGTCGAATTTCCGATGAACCTCATCCCCGATTTTGTTTCCCAGCGCTTTTTTGACCTGGTGATGGCGAACAGGATTCCGGTAATCGCACACCCGGAGCGAAACGGTAAAATTCTCAGGGATCCCGAAAAAGCTTATGAATTTGTCGAGCGCGGCGGACTGCTGCAGGTGAATTCCGGCAGTTTGAACGGGGTCTTTGGCCGCATGCCCAAGATCCTTGCCATGCAGCTCATCGATGCCAATTTGGTCACCATGGTTGCCACCGATGCACACGACCTTCGCTCCAGACCGTTTAAGTTGAGCCAGGCTTATGAAACGGTCATGAACGAATGGGGCGCAAAAAAAGCACAAAAGCTGTTTTACGACAATCCCCGGAAAATTATTCTCGGCGAAGACATACAAGCGGAAGAGCCAAAACCATGGGGCAACTTTGACGGAAAACTATCCTTGAAAGATCGGTTCAAATTGATTGTCGATAAAGTCCGGATGTAGTCCGCCCGTTCCATAAGAGGTGAAAACGAGACAGAATATGGCGAATTTTGCATTATAATGTGGACACCAACGTGACGTCAGCGGAAACAAAAGCAGGCAAATAACGTTGTAGTTTTAGTTATTCTAACGGAAACAACTTTACTTAAAAACAATTCGGCACGAGTTGAACTTTATAAATCCATTCATTCTTTTTGGATTGGCCGCCGCCGCAATCCCGCTTCTCATACACCTCTTCACACGGCTTAAATCAAAGACCATAAAATTCAGCACCCTTCAATTTCTCAAAGAGCTTCAGCAGCAGCACATTCGACGGTTAAAGTTGCGGCAGTTGCTTTTGCTCATTCTCAGGATGCTCATCATCGTCCTTCTCGTCCTCGCTTTCGCCCGTCCGGCATTAAAAGGCACCTCGTCCGGGGTGTCCGATTCCGCTGCGAAAACAAGCGCTGTTTTTATATTGGACAATTCCTACAGTCTTGGCGGCGTTCAGGATGGCACTTCTTTTTATGCCATGGCTCGCAACGACATCAAGAATCTCTGCCAGGTCATGCGGCCCGGCGATGATGTCCATCTCGTCAGCGCCATTGATACGACCCTCGCCGTCAGCCGCAAGACATATTACGATCTTGCGCGGCTGCAAAAGGATGTTGATGAAATTCCCATTGGTTATAGGCCCACCGATCTGAATGCCGCGCTGAGCTATGCGGTTCGACTGCTGGAAAAATCCGACAATCTCAATAAAGAAATTTATATTGTATCCGATTTTCAAAAGTCGGGATTCAACCCCGACTCTTTGGATTTTTCAAATTCTAATATTCATTTTTACGGCCTGCCGATAAAAAACAACAGCATTTCAAATCTATCCGTCGACGATGCTGTTCTCAACACAACCATTTTGCAAAAAGATAAAATGGTGAAATTGGCCGTGACGATTTCCAACCACAGCTTTCGGCCTTCGGGGAACAATTTGGCGCAACTGTACCTCAACGGCAACAGGGTGGCTCAATCTACCGTCAATCTGGGAGCAGGAGAATCCGCATTGGAGCAGTTTGAGTTTATCCCGGATCGCACCGGATTCCTATCCGGGTTGCTTCAACTGGAAGAAGATGGTATCGAATACGACAACAGATATTACTTCACTTTTTACGTTCCCCAGGTCATCCGGGTTGGATTGATCGGCCAATCAACCCCGGATGATGAGTATATCAGGCTTGCTTTACAGCCAACCGGTCAAAGGACAGACTTTTATGTGGATTATAAATCAGTAGAGGAATTGAGGTTTCTTCGCCCACAAGATTATGATGTTGTCATCCTGTCGAACCTGGCCGGGTTGGATAAAAGCGGTATCGATGCGATCAGGGATTTTGTCACCGCTGGCGGCGGGCTGCTGATGGTGTTGGGAGAGAATTGTGAAATAAGAGCATATAACAGCGACATCATGCCCGCCCTGACTTTGCCGAAAATTCTGTCGACCATCGGCTCTATCGATAACCGCCAAGGCTCATTCTCCCTCGGCCAGGTCGATTTGCATCACCCCATTTTTACCGGGATTTTCGAAAAGGATTCCCCCGATTTTCAAAAGCCACAGTTCGGCTTTGCTCTTCGATGCGAAGGGATGGTGAACGCCGTCAGCATTATGGCTTACGGTACGGGCGATCCTTTTCTTTTTGAAAAAAGGGTGGGCCAGGGAACGGTTATGGTGTTTACCAGCGGCTTTAATTTGCATAATTCGAATATCATTCACTCGACGATTTTCGCACCACTGGTCGCCCGCTCTGTTGCCTATCTTGATGCGCGGCGCAAAAACGATCCTTCCGGGCGCCGTGTCGGTGATCTGCTGACTGCCCAACTGCCGGCGACGGCAATCGGTAAAGAATTGACCTTCCATCGTCCCGATGGCAGCGAGGAAATGGCGCAGCCCGTCATTACCGGCGCTGGCGCTACTGTGCGTTACGCCGGAACGGACCTCCCCGGGATATATTCATTGATGATCGATAAAGAGCTTTTCGGCCAGTGGGCCGTTAATGTGGAGCCGCGAGAGTCGCAACTGGAGACGGTTTCCCTGGAGGAATTGCCAAAGAATATTTCTATTGCAATATTAGAAAGTAATAGCAATATTTCTCAAGAGATTCACGCGCATAGATATGGAAAGGAGCTTTGGAAATACCTTGCCATCGGTGCGTTCATTCTTCTCATTGTTGAAATGTTGCTATTCCGCGAGAAAGGCGAAGTGCCGGCATAGTTCTCTCCGTGACTAGGGAGGTTTATTATTTTGTATATCCGATTGAGGTTTGATTGATAAAGCTGGAAAAGTTGACGCCTGAAAGGGCTATCGTTGTTGGCCTTGTCAGGGGCGGCCAAAGCCGTTTCGAGGTGAACGACTACCTTGACGAGCTGGAGCTGCTGGCCGAGACGGCCGGTGCGGAAATCCTGGAACGGGTCATTCAGGAGCGGGATCGTATCGAGCCGGCCTATATGATCGGAAAGGGCAAGGTGGCCGAGCTGGCGCAAATGGCCAAGTATATGGACTGCGATCTGGTCATTTTTGATGACGATCTTTCCCCGGCCCAGGTGAAAAATATCGAAAATATCTGCGGCATAAAAGTGCTGGATCGCAGCGGCCT
>METF01000263.1:15778-16044 GCA_001771235.1 Candidatus Zhuqueibacterota bacterium RBG_16_48_16 | reverse complement strand
CGCAGGAAGCCTGCAGAACGGAGCGGATGCGGTGGCGCTCTACCGCGGCGATTCAGAGGATTTTCCCAACGGCGCGGTAATCACGGCGGACAACCTGATCGATGCGGTCGTGTACGGCACGGACGATCCGGAGGATGAGGGGCTGCTGGCGCTCCTCAATGCCGGACAGAGACAGGTCGATGAGCAGGGCCGCGGCGACAAGGATGCCCATTCGCTCCAGCGTTTCCCCAACGGCAGCGGTGGATCGCGGAACACATCCTCATTTG
>METF01000263.1:15396-15674 GCA_001771235.1 Candidatus Zhuqueibacterota bacterium RBG_16_48_16 | reverse complement strand
TCCGTCATGTTGTCCCAAAACATCGTCACCGGCGTGGCAGTGGACGGCTTTTTCATCCAGACGCCGGATGCAAGGCAGGACGGCGACTCCGAAACCTCGCAGGGCATTTTTGTCTATACAGAGACCGCGCCGGCCGTCCAACGTGGGGATCTCGTCGATGTCGCTGGACAGGTTCAGGAATTTTATGGCGCGACAGAGATCCGCGCGTCCGGCGACGCGGCCGTTCTTTCATCGAATCACCCGCTCCCCGCGCCGGTTTTGTTTGATGAGAATCTCCC
>METF01000263.1:15205-15295 GCA_001771235.1 Candidatus Zhuqueibacterota bacterium RBG_16_48_16 | reverse complement strand
GCGAGGCGTGGATCGTCGCTTCTTTGAACCGGACTTTCCGCGAACCCGGCATCCTTTTTCCGGGCCGGAGCGGGCTGCCAATGTGGGACG
>METF01000263.1:14976-15180 GCA_001771235.1 Candidatus Zhuqueibacterota bacterium RBG_16_48_16 | reverse complement strand
TCCCGACGGTCTGGGACTGACCGCGACGCCGCTCTGCGCTGGAGCCCGGATCGATTCCCTGACCGGAGTCCTGACGTACCGGTTCGGGAGTTACCAGATCCAGCCAATGGTCTTGTCCCTTTCCGGCAATGAATGCCTTTCGCCCGTTCGCGCCCGCTCTGGCGAGGAATTCACCATTGGCACGCTCAATCTCCATCAGTTGAT
>METF01000263.1:14641-14867 GCA_001771235.1 Candidatus Zhuqueibacterota bacterium RBG_16_48_16 | reverse complement strand
GACATTCTTGCCGTGCAGGAGGCTGAAAACCACATAGTGCTCGAAGCGCTTGCCGAACAAATTCAAGGCGACTATCCGGAGGCGCAATATACATCCTTCCTGCGGGAAGGCAATGACATCTCGGGCATCGACGTCGGATATCTGGTGGCCGAGACCATCCGCGTCGATTCGGTGGTGCAGATCGGAAAGGCGTCCACATTCGAATTCAAAGGCGTCACTTATACGC
>METF01000263.1:9375-14377 GCA_001771235.1 Candidatus Zhuqueibacterota bacterium RBG_16_48_16 | reverse complement strand
GTCAGATCACGGGCAGTTCGGATCCGGCCGGGGCGTTGATCCCGGTCACCCCTGTCGTGAATCTGCCCCTGATCAATCAGGTCCTTTCCGTTCCTGATGGAGAACGGTATTCCTATGTTTTCGAGGGTTCCGCCCAGGTTCTGGATCATATCATCGTATCGCAAACCGCCAGAGAGGATGTGGTGGACATTCAGTTTGGCCGCGGCAATTCGGATGCGCCATTTGATTTCGAAGAGGAGGCGGACAGCCCGCTACGGGCGAGCGACCATGACGGACTGGTGATGTTTATGCTTCCAAAGACCGAAGACGGTGTGGGGATGAAAGAAATGAAGACGGCGTCCGAATGCATCCTGTACGGGAATTATCCCAATCCGTTCAATCCCTCCACGCGGATCGATTTTTCTGTGCTGAGGGATGGAGAGATCACCTTGTCCATTTACAATGTGCTGGGCGAGAGGGTGATCACGCTCCATTCCGGATTTATCGGAGCGGGCCATCATTCGGTTCTCTGGGAGGGAAAGGATGAATCCGGGCGGGAGGTTTCCGGCGGCGTCTATATCTTGCATTTAAGGACGGATCACGGAACCAGAATCCGAAAAATGGTCTTGCAGAGATGAGAGGCGAGCCATATATTGTTTCGGTTCCTCGATACGCTGTTCCGAAATCCCATTCAGGGAGTTTCAAGATAAAGTATTATTTACAGGCAGGAGGCGGCGAAGGGAATCGCAGCACATCCAGGCAAAGGAAAATTTGGTGAATAATGGATGATGAACGATGAGGTTCTCTATCGGAGATCGGTTGGTTTGTAAAGATGGTGGGATAGAATCCCCACCCTACGAGCTGCCAGCGCCCTCCCATAAGTCCTATATGCGCTAAAACTGGAATGTAAACACGTGTGGCAAAGAAAGTCGCGCCGGTAGTAAACATTAACGTCAGTTGCATTATTCAGATTTTGTGCTATATTTATGGACAAGAGTTTTGCTTGATAATGATCAATTGAATTTTGAAGTTTAAATCGAGAGGAGATCATGATTGCAATTCGGCAAATACAAAAGGTAAAATCCGGTGCCGTTACAGTTACTCTACCTTCTGATTTTGACGCCAAACAAGTGGAGATAATTATCTTGCCAATTGATGAAGTCAGTGGAGGAGCACAAAGCCTACAAGATTTACTTCTTGCTGCACCTACATTAAGTGAGGATGAGTTGAAAGAATTTGACAAAGTTAGAGAGTGGATGAGCCAATGGAACGTGAACGACTTCTAATTGATACTTCAATTTTGATCGATCATCTTCGCAAACCCCAAAAAAATAAAACGATCTTTTATCATCTCACCTTCTATTGCGATTACATCATTTCTTCGATTACAGCATTTGAATTTTCGGTTGGGTCTACTCCAAGAAATCGTCAATTTACTGAAGAATTACTTGCCAGTTTCCCTGTCTTACCTTTTGATTCAGCTTGTGTAAAAAGTGCTACGAAAATTTATCGTGATTTGAAAGCGAAGAATCAAATCATATCACTACAAGATATTTTTATTGCTGCAACTGCAATCACGCATGGTTTGCAGCTTTTGACATTGAATCGAAAACACTTTGAACGTGTCGAGAATCTGAAACTTTATACAACAGAAGAAGACAAATCGAGCGCTTAACGAAACGACCAGGGAATTCAAATCGATCTGCAGGGGCGGGATGCTGGGGAGCATCAATTTGAATTTGGGGTTGAAGGTGGCCGCAAACGGTACTGCCTTATATTTAAGGTTTCCATAAACGGACTTTTTAGCAGGAAGGTCGATTTTGGGGCGGGTTTTTTTGAAATCGTCATGAAGAAAAGATAAAATTTTCAAAGCGTTCCGTCGGTTTTTATGTAGAAAGTATGTCAAGTGCTGTTAAACCGTGAAGGAGTCATAAAATGCAACACAGAATTTTACGTTTACGATTATTTACACTGCTGATTACATTCCTGACTCTCGCGGCGTGCCCGTTGTCCGTCCATGCGGCGGATGTCAGCGGCACATGGAAAGCGGAGTTCGACACCCAGATCGGCGTGCAAAAGTACACCTTCCTGCTCAAGCAGGAGGGAGCCGAGATCACGGGCACGGCCAGCTCGGACATCGGCGGCGAAAAGCATGAAGTCGAGTTACAGGAATGCAAGCTGGTGGGAGACACGATCGCGTTCGTCGAGGTGCTGCCATTCCAGGGCACCGACCTTCGCATCAGCTACAAGGGCATTGTTGCGGACGATGAAATCAGGCTTATTCGCGACGTCGGTGACTTTGTCACAGAGGAGCTGGTAGCAAAACGGGAAAGGACAGAAGCCATGCCCGCTGCCGTATCTGACCAGCCACGGCCACGCCGCCAACCGCAGCCGATTGTATTGGGTCCGGACGACAAGCCAGCCTTCGCACCCGCACCCATAGGATATGACGCCAGGCGAGAAAATATTGTCCACGGCAGGATCGATACCGTCACATACGACTCCAGGACTGTCGGCAACAAACGCAAGATGCTGATCTACACCCCGCCCGGCTACTCAGACGACACCAGCTATCCCGTCCTGTACCTTCTGCACGGCATCGGCGGCGACGAGACCGAATGGTACCAACACGCTGCGCCCGGGGTTATTCTCGACAATCTTTACGCCGACAGTAAGCTCGTCCCCATGATCGTCGTGCTGCCCAATGGCCGCGCTCAGCCGAACGACCGGGCTGAGGGCGATGTTTTCCGTCATGCCAAAGCCTTCGAAACCTTTGAACGTGATTTGCTCGATGACGTCATTCCTTTTGTGGAATCAAACTACCCGGTCAAGACGGGGCGCGAGAACCGTGCGCTGGCCGGATTGTCCATGGGTGGCGGCCAGTCGCTGAATTTCGGCCTGGCTCATCTCGACACTTTTGCCTGGATCGGCGGATTTTCCTCGGCGCCCAATACCAAACCGCCGGAACAGTTGCTGACCGATCCGGATAAAGCCGCTCAAATACTGAAACTGCTCTGGCTTTCCTGCGGCGATCAGGATGGCCTGATGAATATCAGCCAGGGTGTTCACGTCTACCTCAAGGAAAAGAACGTCCCGCACATCTGGCACGTCGATTCCGGCGGACACGACTGGTCGGTCTGGAAAAACGATCTATATCTGTTTTCGCAGCGGATTTTCCGCTGAGGGCAGAGTTTCGTAAATACGATGACATTTATCTTAGACGTATCTGATCACAGGGTGCCCAACTAACGTGTCACCCCTGCGAATGCGGGGATCTCCTGTTGTAGCGCACGAAATAAGGAGATTCCTGCATGCGCAGGAATGACAGCATCTCAGGCTATGTCAATAGACCCCGTGATTGATTACTTTTAGACTGGGATTAAAGTAGAGATCGGTTTAAGCCATAATCGATCCGGCGGGTTGGCGGGATAAATTTCAATTTCGTCAACAGAGGAGGGAGAAGTGAAAAAAAGATCATATCTCCGGGAAAAAGTAGCATCATTCTTCAAATACTACTTTGGGACCATTTCATATCAGCCGCCCGGCTTTATATCGCCACTGGGGCGGGGAATTAAGAAAAGCGTTCATTTTAGCAAATCACAATTAAACACTTTCAAGACGGCTAGACCAGGGCTTTACGCAGGCGTAAGGATTGCGCTGCCAGCCATATTTCTCCTCGCATTAGGCCTGGGTATCTGGCAATCGACCCGGCCAGAGCCGAGAAAGCTGGCCTGGACGATGGATACCCCAGGCCTGACGCCGCTGGACAGAGATGCCCGGCCATCTGCTCTTTATATTCGATTTTCTGCATCAGCAGCCAGGCTGGAAGAGGTGCAAAAGGTCATCGATAAAAGCGTTAAGATCGACCCGAAAATCGAGGGAGAGTGGAAATGGGCCAAAGATGACCTCATGCAGTTTACTCCGGTGACCGACTGGCTGCCCGGCAGAGAATACCGGGTGAGTCTGAGCAAAGACCTTTTCCCATCCCATATCCGGTTGGAAAAATATCAAGATTCATTCAAAACTCCCGAATTCAGATTACGAATTGTCTCCTGCGAGTTTTACATCGATCCGGTCAAGGAGGACATCAAGCAGGTGGCCGCCACCATACGGTTTTCCCACCCGGTCGATTCGGCCTCATTTGCAAAAAAGATAACCCTGGGCCCTCACCGTCTCGATAAAGAGATAACGGCGTTTCAAGACCGTGACTATGGCCTTACCATCACTTACGATGAGTTTTTCGGCAAGGCCTATATCCTTTCAGAGCCGCTGCCCATGCCGGAAGATAATGTCACGATGCAGTTGACGGTAGCTGAAGGTGTGCGATCTATCCCGGAGGGCGGATTGGCCAACAAGGCCGAGGCCAGGGTGATTATTCCAGGAATCACCAGTTTTATCCGCATCAATTCCGTAGAGCAGACCCTGGTGCGGAACCAGGATTATCGGCTGGAACAGGTGCTGGTTATCAGCTCAAAGGGAAAGGCGCGCAGCCAGAGTCTGCTGGAAAATATGGAGGTTTGGATCTTGCCGCAAGACCGGCCGGCAACACCCGGTACGGAAAGGATGGAAAATTACAGTTGGTCCGATCCGGCCATGGTCGGTCCCGGAGTGCTGGCGCTGTCGACGGAATTAGAGCCGATGCCAATCGAGTCCGAACATGAATATGAAGAGATCAACAGCTATAAAATAACCGCCGAGCCGGGCAAATACCTCTATGTCTACATCAAAAAGGGGGCGCCGTTTTACGGCAAATACAGTCTGTCAAAAGACTATCACAGAATATTACGAATAAAAGAATATCCCAGGCAGCTCGAAATTATGCACGAGGGCATCATCCTCTCTTCGACGGGCGAGAAAAAAGTTTCGTTGATGGCCCAGGGCGTCGAGTATGTCCAGTTCCGCATCGGCAGGGTGCAGCCGGATCAGTTGAACCATCTGGTCAGCCAGACGAATGGAAATTTGACCGATGTCCGGTTTCATAGCCATCGCTTTTCCGAAGAGAACATTGTGGAAAATTATTATG
>METF01000263.1:9020-9320 GCA_001771235.1 Candidatus Zhuqueibacterota bacterium RBG_16_48_16 | reverse complement strand
CTCCTATGATTTTTCCCGCTATTTGCAGCCGCAAGCGGATGGCAGGCTCAGGCACGGCATTTTCTTTTTCGAGGTGAAAGAGTGGGATCCGGTTCATAACAGGGTTTACGGCCCGGAGGCGAAACGTCTGATCATGGTCAGCGACCTGGGGCTGCTGGCCAAGGATGGTGCAAACGATGCCCACGACCTGTTTGTACAATCCATTGCCACCGGGGCGCCTGTCGCCAATGCCCGCATTCAAGTGCTGGGAAAGAACGGCATTCCGGTCCTATCGTCAGTGACCGACGTGAATGGCCACGC
>METF01000263.1:0-8930 GCA_001771235.1 Candidatus Zhuqueibacterota bacterium RBG_16_48_16 | reverse complement strand
GGAGGCCTCGGGCAGATGGCTGAATTTTACAAAGTTTGATGTCGGCGGTGTTCACGGCGCGACCGATCCGGCAAAAATAAACGCCTATCTGTTTTCCGATCGCGGCATTTACCGGCCCGGCGATCTGTTCCACATCGGCATGATCGTCAAGTCCGGCGATTGGGCAATTAACCTGGCCGGGATGCCTTTGGAGGCGGCCATCATCGATGCCCGCGGCCTGGAGATCTATAAAAAGATGTTCAAGCTCTCGGCCGATGGCTTCGAGGAGCTGGAGTACAGCACCGAGAATACCTCGCCAACTGGAACCTACCAGGTCAATCTCTATACCATTGTCAAGGATCGCCGCTCCAATCACATCGGATCGACAACCATCAAGGTAGAGGAGTTTCTGCCTGACCGGCTGTCGATCTCTAGTATTTTTCCTGGACTTGATGACAAGGCGTGGATGTCACCGGACGGCCTGACGGCCGTCGTGGCCTTGCGCAATTTGTTCGGAACGCCGGCGCGGGGCAACAGGGTGGCCGGCCAGATGCGGCTGGCGCCAGGAAGGCTGCGGTTCCGGCCGTACCTGGACTTTCGATTCTCCGATCCCTTCACTGTTGGCAAATCCTATTCCGAAACCCTGGCGGATCAAACAACCGATGAGGGGGGAAAAGTGACCTTTGATTTTAATTTGGGGCGATTCGAAGCCGCGACTTATACCCTGACTTTTACCGCCGATGGTTTTGAAAAAGAGGGGGGAAGAAGCGTTGGTACGGCATCCAGCGTTCTTTTGTCGCCGTTACCATACTTGATCGGCACAAAAGCGAATGGCGACCTGTCCTATATTTACAGAAGCGCCAGCCGTTCGATCAACGTGATTGCCGTTGACAGAGAATTAAAACAGGTTGCCGTTGCCGACATAACATTCGAGCTGAACGAGATCCGGTATGTGTCCGTGCTAACGAAATTACCAAACGGCACCTACGCTTATAAATCGGTGCCAAAGACAATACCGGTCTCGACGTCTGGCAGGAATATTCCCAGTGCGGGTCTGAACGTGGCGTTAAAAACGGACACTCCCGGTGAATATGAGCTTTGCATCAAGAATTCCGATGGCGTCCAGTTTTCACGAATCAATTACTCTGTGGTTGGTGCGGCCAACTTAACGCGCTCATTGGATCGAACGGCGGAACTGGATATCCGGTTGAACAAGACCGATTACGAGCCGGGCGAGGAGATCGAGGTCTATGTCAAAGCGCCATACAGCGGCGCGGGACTGATCACCATAGAGCGGGATAAAATATACGCCAGCCAATGGTTCAAGAGCCAGGACAACTCCTTTATCAAAAAAATAAAGTTGCCGACCGGACTGGAGGGCAATGGCTATGTGAATGTTTCCTTTGTTCGCGCCGCTGATTCCAAAGAGATTTACATGAGCCCGTTGAGCTATGGCGTCGCTCCTTTTTCGGTCAGCAAAAAGAACCGGATCACTGAAATTTCCATTGATATTCCCGCGCAGGCGCGCTCCGGTGAGCCGTTCCCGATAAAATACAAATCCGACAAGCCCGGAAAGATCGTGGTCTTGGCCGTGGATGAAGGCATTCTCCAGGTGGCCAATTACCAGACTCCCGATCCGCTCGGCCACTTTTTCAGAAAGCGGGCGCTGGAGGTGAAGACCTCTCAGTTGCTGGACCTGATCCTGCCGGAATTCTCATTATTCCGCTCCGGTGCCGCCATGGGAGGCGGAACGGGATTTGAAGAGATCGCGAAAAACCTGAATCCGTTCAAGCGCAAGCAGGACAAGCCGGTAGTGTTCTGGTCAGGCATTTTGGACAGTGACAGAACCGAGAGAACCTGTAGTTATACTGTCCCCGACTATTTCAACGGCACGCTGCGGGTGATGGCCGTGGTGGTGTCGCCGCAAGCCATCGGTACCTTCGAAGAGCGGGCCATTGTCAAGAATCCGTTTGTCATCAGCCCTAATGTGCCCATGTTTGCGGCGCCAGGCGATTCGTTCCAGGTCACGGTAACAGTGACGAATAGTATCGCCGGATCGGGGAAAAGGTTGCCCGTGGATTTCACGGTGACCGGTACGCCGCATCTGCAGGTACTGCATAACAAGCAACAGTTGTTCATCGATGAAAACGCGGACACGACGGTGCAGTTTTACGTCAAGGCAAACAACCTTCCCGGTGCTGCTTCACTGCATTTCACAGCATCCGGCGGGGTAGAAACGACCAGGCTGGCATCGCATCTCAGTGTTCGCCCGGCCCAGCCGTACCAGACCAGGGTGACCAGCGGCGTGATCAAGAAAGGCAGCGTGGATGTGGAAACCCCACGAAAGATTTACAAAGACTTTCGCGTATTGACCTCATCCGTCTCGTTTCTGCCATTGGGATTATCCAAAGGTCTGGTCACCTACCTGGACCGGTTTCCGTACGGTTGCACCGAACAGGTGGTGAGCCAGGCGTTTCCCTATTTGTATCTCCGCGATGTGAACGGTTTTGGCATCCCGGAGGGGCGGGCAAGGGAAAAGAGCGATTATGCGCTCAAGGTGCTTCAGGCGCGCCAGAACGGCGAGGGCAAATTTGGCTTTTGGGCAGCCAATTCGTTCACCTCGGATTTCGTTACGGTTTACGGCATGCACTTTATCACCGAGTGCAGAAAGGCAGGCTATTACGTCTCCGATGTTCTTTATGACAAGGGCGTTGCGGCGTTGAAAGAAATTGCCGGACAAAAAGGAACTGGCATGAATGATTGGCGGGTTCGGGCCTACGCGATCTATCTTTTGACTCGCAACGAAATGGTGACGACGAATTACATCGCTTCCTTGCGAAAGACAATGGATCAAAAAGCAAAAGACTGGCAGGATGATCTGGCCGGGGGTTACCTGGCGGCTTCCTACGGGATGATGCAGCAGGATGGCGAAGCGAACACTATCTTAGACAGAACGATCAAGAGCCAATTGAAAGCAGAAAATCCATGGCATTTTTGCAACGGCTTTATTCAAAATGCCCAGGTACTCTATCTCCTTTCCGAGCACGCACCAGAAAAGCTGAAACAAGTCTCGGATCGCATGATAAGCGGCCTGGTGGCATATCTCCAACGGGGGGCATATAATACGATCACATCCTCTTACACGGTCATGGCGTTGAGTGCTTATGCCAAAGCAGCAGGCGAGCCGGTTGAAGGGAAATTAGCCATCGCTCAAATTTTGCAGGACAAGAGCAGGGAAGTGCTGCAACTGCCGGGCGGACAATTCCCCACGGTGGATTATTCCGAACGCGCAGCTAAAATCGCCATCGAGAACGAGGAAAACCTGAACCTTTATTACCAGGTCGTTCAAGGCGGATTCGATACCACATTGCCTGAAGAACGTGTCAGTCAGGGCATCGAGCTGTTCCGTGAATTTACCCAGTATGGAAAACCCGTTACCAGAGTTTCGCTCGGTGATGAGGTGGAGGTACATCTCAAATTCCGCAGCCTGGATGGCGGGCGTCTGGAAAACGTGGCGCTCGTCGATTTGCTGCCGGCCGGTCTCGAAGCTGAGCCAACCTCCGTGCGCGGCCAGACTCGCGGCTCATGGCAGCCGGATTATACCGATATCCGCGAAGATCGCCTGGTGATATTCGGAACGGTGACGCCGGAGGTCAAGGAATTTGTCTACACCGTCCGCGCGATCAATAAGGGAACGTTTACTGTTCCTCCGATCTATGGAGAGTCCATGTACGACAGGGCTGTTTATGCTTTTTCGCCGCAGGAGGCGCTTGTCGTTGAATGAGGCCTAAAAGAAGCCTCCAGCAATCAGCGGTCAGCTCAAACATAAACATTACATCATGAGAACAAATATAATTTACCCAGACAGGTCTCATGCAAAGTTAGCAGGGCCAATTGTTTTACCCTGAATAGTTTTGCCTATCAGCATATACCTGAATAGTTGCTTCGGGACAGTGTGCCAATGAATTTTCCAGGTTATGTGGCTGACAATTTAACAATGATAGCTCGATCCAAATACCGTGTTCTTCTTCTGGTCGCCGCAGCGGGATGCCTTTACATCCTGATCCAGTTTCTCAAGCCGTCCCGGGCCATCGTAGAGTCGTTGGACTTTTCGCAGATCGTCTACGACCGCAACGGCACGGTGCTGCGAATCGCGCTTGCAGATGATGAGAAATACCGAATACACACGCATGTCGATGCAAACCCGTTGCTGAAAGAGGCCATTCTTTTAAAGGAGGACAGGTATTTCTATTATCATCCGGGCGTGAATCCGGTGTCGCTGCTCCGGGCGTTTTACCAGACTTTTCTGAGGGACAGGAAAATCGGCGGGTCGACCATTACCATGCAGGTGGCTCGGCTGCGTTATAATTTGAACACGAGAACGATCCCGGGAAAAATCAAACAGATTTTATATGCCCTGTTCATGGAGTTGAGCCATTCGAAAAACGAGATACTTGAGGCTTATTTAAACATCGCACCCTGCGGTGGCAACATCGAAGGATTTGCCCCTGCGTCGTTGATCTATTTCGGCAAAGACATTACGGATCTTACACTTCAGGAAATCTTGTTCCTCAGTGTGCTGCCACAAAATCCCTCTGCCTTTCACGCGAAGACGCCGTCTGTTGAAAATGGTCTGGCAGAGGCGCGCCAATGCCTCTTTAAAGTATGGCGAGAGCGACATGGAGATTCGACGGCTGCCCCGTTCGATATGCCATTGAACATCGGCTATGATGTTCCATTTCATGCACCCCATTATACCACGGCGCTGTTGCAGAAATACGATCGAGAGCAGAAAATCTATGGCACCATCGACTTACAACTGCAGGAAACAGTCACGAGGCTGACCAGCCGATATATCCAGCGACAAAAGCACCTGGGCGTCTACAATGCGGCCGTATTGCTGGTCGATGCGGACAACATGCACGTTCTGGCCAGCCTGGGATCGGCGGATTTTTTTGATGATGAAATCCAGGGACAGGTCAATGGCGTCCGGTCGCGGCGCTCACCGGGTTCGACGCTGAAACCCTTTATCTATGCGCTGGCCATGGAGCAGGGACTCATCCATCCCATGACCATGCTCAAAGATGCACCGACCAGTTTTTCGGAATATTCGCCGGACAATTACGAGGGGGATTTCAAAGGCCCTGTCAAAGCTTGGGAGGCGCTGGTCACCAGCCGGAATGTCCCTGCCGTGGCCCTGGCATCTCAAATTAAAGAACCGGATCTGTATGATTTTCTTTATAAGGCCGGCGTCGGGAACCTGCAGGATAAAGCCCATTATGGCCTGTCCATAGTTTTGGGAAGCGCGGAATTGAGCATGGTGGAGCTTGTTGCTCTTTACGGCATATTGGCCAACGATGGCGTCTACCGGGAATTAGCCGATTCCTATGAGTCGGAAGAGGATCGGGCTGTACGGCCCAGGCGATTGCTCAGCAAAGAAGTTTGCTACCTGGTCAAAGATATTCTCAGAAAAAATCCGCGGCCTTCGTCCGGCAACGCCGCAATGCTTCAGGAAGTGGACCTGCCGGTCGCTTATAAAACCGGCACATCCATCGGCTTTAAGGATTGCTGGGCCATTGGCTTGTTCGGCCATTATATTTTGGCCGTCTGGCTGGGCAATTTTGACGGCTATGGCAATCCGGTGTTCAACGGTCGAAGCCTGGCAGCGCCGCTCATGTTTGAAATTATCGATTCGATTGCCCCGCATATCGAAAAGAGCACAAAAATATCTCTTCCCCCGGAGAGGATTACCCGAATTGATGTCTGTGCTGTATCGGGACAAATCGCCCATCCGCATTGCCTTCGCCAGATACCGACCCTGTATATCGCCGGGAAATCGCCCATCGCAAAATGCCGGATTTGCCGGGAAATTTACGTCGATACCCGGACGGGATACCGGACGTTCAGAACAGATGGCCCATCCATCAAGAAACAAGTCGTTGAATTCTGGCCGACCGATCTGTTGGCGTTGTTTAAAAAAGCGGGTATTCCGCGACAAGTTCCGCCGCCTTTTGACCCCAGGGAAAGCCTCGCTATGCTGTCCACAACCGGCATACCGCCGGAGATCCTGTCGCCGCTCAAAGACACGGAATACATACTCAGCCGGTCCGATGCCGCGTTTAACGATCTGCCCTTGCTGGCCCATGCCGACGCGGATGTGCAGGAAGTCTATTGGTTTGTGGACGAGAAATATATCGGCAAGGCGCATCCTGATGAAACCCGCTACTGGTCTCTTGCACCTGGCGTTTTTAAGATAGGCGTCATCGATGATCATGGCAGGAGTGATTACCGGGAAATCCGCATAAGTGTGGATTCTAAATAGTGCCGGAACGAAAACGCAACCGGTTCTGAGGTAGCTTCGGCGAGAAAACGCCTCGCAATGACAACTCGTTTTCAAATGGAATAGGTTTTCATTCAGAATCTAATGCAAAGGAGTGGGTCGCGCTTGTGACCTTCATGGTCCCCTTCGTGAGCTTGCTACTACAATCCCTGTTCAGCTAAATTAGGATTGCTTTTCTGGATAAATTTTTGTATAATTTCGCGCTTCTTTTCAGCCGGATGCTGTCTCATTTTCACCGTCACAATTCTTTGTGGTCATGCAACTCCTGCCAATTCAATGAGAGTGTGTCAGGGCCCGTAGCTCAATGGTAGAGCACCGGACTCATAATCCGTTGGTTGTAGGTTCGACTCCTACCGGGCCCACCTATTCAATAATACTTACCCTTACCGTCTTGCCCTGCTTTCGTCCCACCGCATTAACGAGCCTGCGTACTGACATAATGGTGTTACCTTGCCTTCCGACAACCAGCCCGATGTCGCTCTCTTTAACTCTTATCTCCAACACGATGGACTTTTCACCGGTTGATTCGGATACGCTGACATCTTCGGGGTGTTCCACAAGACTCTTAATAATGTACTCAACAAATTCTTTCATTCAACAGTCCTTTCCGTTTTTTTGTTAACAGGCGTAGGGTACTGATCGAATGCCATCATTCATCACATTTCACGAGGACGAGCGGTCAAACATCGATTCATCTCGAGATCCATCAAGAAATGCTGAGCAGACTATTATTACGATTTAACCTGAATAATTCACAAAAAGTGACAAACGTGCGACGCACTTCTTGAAACGACAAAAGTTGCGCTTATTTTTTTCTTCACTACAAAGAACTTTGTTTACAAGTACGTCGAACATTAAAACAATTTATGAATTATGCAGGTTAAAAAGATTAACATAAAACTGACCTGTAAAATTCAACAATTTAGTCAATAAATTATACCAGGTTCTCGATTTAGCGGAATGGTTGCTATTCGCTAAAATTTCTTGAATAATTACGAAAGATGCTACATCAAATATAAAAACAAGAAAGGGAGTAAAATGGATTATCTCGGAATGTTACTGGTCATCGCGGCCTGGGTAGTTTTACAGCGCTTTATCTTACCCAAAATGGGCGTGCCGACCTGAATGGCGCCCGCATGCCGCCTTCAGGATGAAGAGACGGAAAAAACAAAACAGGGAAAAAGTGTCATTGACGAACACAGCGGAGAAACATTAAATGCCGATATATGAGTACAAATGCAAAAAGTGCGGCCACATTTTTGAGGCTTTCCAGTCCATGGGTTCCGATGGATCGAAGCTCAGATGTCCGAAATGCAACGAAGCCGGGCCGGAGAAAATATTTTCTGCCTTTGCATCGACCGGACACGATGCAACATTTGGCGCCGGCGGCGGATCATCATGTGGCTCCGGAGGATTTACTTGAGGAGTGTAGTACGAGGATAGTTGATCCTTGCTGCCGCTACATTCGCCTATGGTTAAGCTTGTTGTCATTGCGAGGCGTTTTTTGCCGAAGCAATCTCATAGTTTTCAAAGGATTGCTTCGCTGAAAAGCGCTCGCAATGACACTGTAAAAGCGACCCTGAACCAGCATAATTTCATCTTGCAAATGGTGAAATATCTCTTATTTTAGAAAGCAAGTCCGGCCAAGCGAGCTGGCTTGCTTTCTATTTTAGACCAGCTCTGACGGAAAACCTTCTTGAGGATACTGATGAAACCATTTGCTTACACCTGCCTTTTATTCAATATGACCTTTTACGGGCTGTTATGTGCCCAGGTGATCGAGCCTTCCGCGAATTGCCGAGAGTGTCACGCGGACATTGTTGCCGAATGGAAGGCGTCGCGCCACGCTCAATCAAACGCAAAGACCAATACTTTTTACGCAGCCATGCTGGCATCGGCAAAGCAGTCGGCCGACAAAAAATTTGTTAGCCAATGCCAAAGATGTCACGAGCCGGCACTTTTTCTTCAAGCCCCGGCCGGCCAGGAACTGCCGTCCGTGTCAGAGGGGGTTACCTGTGACGTGTGCCACGCGACTCGCCTGGTCAGCCCGGCGAATGGCCAGCGTCTGAAATTGCAGGGTGGAAACATAAAATACGGCCGGTTAAAAGATGCCATATCGGTATCGCACGAATGCGAATATTACGATACCTTGGGGAAATCATCTTTTTGCCTGGCCTGCCATGGTCAAGCCGAAACGTCGCACGGCATTCCGTTTTGCTCGACGGAAGATGAATGGAGACAAAGCTCGTTTTCCCAAAAAGGCGTACAATGCCAGGATTGTCACATGCCGGCCGTTGAGGGGCTGGCATCTCAGCTCGGCAAGCTGAGGGATGCGGTTCATTCCCACCGTTTTTACGGAGGCTATGCCGAGGATTTCATGCGAAATTGTGCGGAAATCGATCTTGAAGCCGAGGCGCGAAATGGTGATATCGTGGTACGGATAGCCATTAAAAACAAAGGCGTCGGGCATGCTTTGCCCACCGGCTCGCCTATGCGCATGGTTTATCTGAAAGTCGAGGCCAGGGACGAGGAGCAGAATCCGGTGTGGAAAAACTGGTACAGCAATCCATTGAAGGAGGATACAAAAGCCGTTTTCATGCGCTTATTGCAG
>METF01000262.1:15771-33127 GCA_001771235.1 Candidatus Zhuqueibacterota bacterium RBG_16_48_16 | reverse complement strand
TTGGATTGCAATGTTTCCGTAAAACCCACACAATTAGGTATGCTCATTGACAAAAAGCTGTGCTACGAGAATATCGAAAAGATCGTGCAAAAAGCCAACCTGTACAAAAATTTTGTTCGCATCGACATGGAAGATTCGAGCGTAACAAGCGACACCATCGACCTGTTTTTGCAGTTGAAAAAAGAGTACGATCAGGTCGGCATCGTCATCCAGGCCTATCTGCGGCGAAGCATCGACGACGTCAACCGGCTGGCTCGGTTGAAAACCAATTTCAGGCTGTGCAAGGGCATATACATAGAACCGCGCGAGATCGCTTACAAGCACCCGGATATCATTGTCAAAAATTTTGCCTTTCTTGTAGAAAAAACTTTGCATGCGGGTTGTTACATTGGCATAGCCACCCACGACGAAAAAGTCGTGTGGGAGAGTCTGCGGCTCATCGACAGGCTGGGATGCAAACGAGATGCTTTCGAGTTTCAAATGCTGCTGGGCGTTGATGAACAGTTGAGAAAGATTCTCGTCGACGCCGGTTACAAATTGAGAGTCTATGTTCCCTACGGCCGACAGTGGTACGCTTATTCCATGCGCCGGCTGAAAGAAAATCCCAAAATCGCTTTCTATATCATCAAAGCTTTTTTCGGGATCAAATAAGGATGATATTCAATGGCCGATGATGTGACGAGAAGACTTTACGAATTATATGATGTGCTCAACTATCACAATTACCGCTATTACGTCTTGGACGACCCGGAAATCTCCGATGCGGAATATGACAAGCTCATGCGGGAGCTGCTGGACATTGAAAAACATCATCCGGAGCTTGTATCTGCCGATTCGCCCAGCCAGCGCGTCGGTGCAGCACCATTGCCGGCGTTTGAAACAGTTGCGCACACCGTTGCCATGCTCAGCCTGGATAACGCCTTAAACGAGGCCGAGCTGCTGGATTTTGACCAGCGCACCAGAAAAGCGCTTGGATCGGCCTCCTCGGTAGAATATGTATGCGAGCCCAAGCTGGACGGCCTGGCGATCGAGCTTGTTTATATAAACGGACTGCTGAGCCTGGGATCGACGCGTGGAGATGGCGTGACCGGCGAAAACGTCACGCAAAATTTAAAGACCATAAAAAGCATTCCACTCCGTCTCATGGAAACCCAGCGAAAGGCTCCGGCCCGGCTGGAAGTGCGCGGCGAGGTCATACTCGGCATCAAAGCGTTTGAAAATCTGAATCGCCAGCGCGAAGAAGCCGGCGAGCCTGTTTTCGCCAATCCGCGCAATGCGGCCGCCGGCTCATTACGGCAACTGAATTCCTCCATAACCGCGACAAGGCCGCTGGATATCTACTGCTACGGCATCGGCCGGGCAGAGGCACTGAGTTTCGAAACGCATTTGGATACGTTGCAGGCTTTCAGGCAATACGGACTAAAGGTCAATCCTCAGGTCCAACTGTGCCGCGGCATTCATGAAGCCATCGAATACTACGAGCGGATGAAGGAGATGCGGGAGACACTGCCCTACGAAATCGACGGGGTGGTGGTTAAGGTGAATTCCATCGCCCAACAACGGCAGCTGGGCATCAAATCCCGCAGCCCGCGCTGGGCCATTGCCTATAAATTTCCCGCCCGGGAAGAGACCACCCGGATTTTGGATATCGACGCCCAGGTCGGGCGTACCGGTGCGCTGACGCCGGTAGCCATCATGGAGCCGGTGATCGTCGGCGGCGTCGAGGTGAGCCGGGCGACGTTGCACAACCAGGACGAAATCGACCGCAAGGATATTCGCATTGGCGACTGGGTGGTGATCCAGCGCGCCGGCGATGTCATTCCTAAAGTCGTCAAAGTCATAACCTCGAAAAGATCGGGAAATGAGCAACCGTACAAATTACCAGACAAATGTCCCTCCTGCGGCAGCCGGACGGTGCGGCCCATCGGCGATGCCGCGCAGCGATGCATCAACCTGTCCTGCCCGGCCCAGGTCAAGGAACGCATCTTTCACTTTGCCTCAAAAAGAGCGATGAACATCGACGGCCTGGGAGACAAGCTCATCGACCAATTAGTCGATAAAGGCCTGGTGCGGGACGTGTCCGATCTCTATTATTTGACCAAAGAACAACTTGCCGCTCTGGAGCGCATGGCGGATAAATCCGCAGAGAATATCATCAATGCCATTCAGGAAAGCAGGAAAAGGTCTTTGGATCGGCTTGTTTTTGGCTTGGGAATTCGTTTTGTCGGCGAGCATGTGGCCAGGGTGCTGGTGAATGCCTTTGGCAGCCTGGAGAAGCTTTCCAGGGCATCCGAAAGCGAGCTTGAGGAAATCTATGAAATCGGGCCGCAGCTTGCCCGCAGCATTGTGGATTTTTTTGCGCAAAAGGATAATCATGAGATCATCGAGCGGCTCATTGCCGGTGGCGTGGACATCCGGGCCGCCGCAACGACTGGTATGAAAAGTGACCTTTTGGCAGGCAAGACGGTGGTTTTTACCGGTGCTTTAACG
Organism: Candidatus Zhuqueibacterota bacterium RBG_16_48_16; assembly: GCA_001771235.1. Lineage (GTDB taxonomy): Bacteria > Zhuqueibacterota > Zhuqueibacteria > Residuimicrobiales > Sediminimicrobiaceae > Sediminimicrobium. Next base: position 30,637 of record METF01000262.1, on the reverse strand, counting down.
CAATTCACCCGCCAGGAAGCCGAGGAGCTGGTAGAAAGCCTGGGCGGACGGACGGCATCGTCCGTCAGTAAAAATACCGATTACGTGGTCGTGGGCGATTCGCCGGGCACCAAAGCGGCCAAAGCAAAAGAATTGGGCGTAACGATCCTGACAGAGACTGAATTTAAAAAAATAGTTGAAATGTGATATGAGCCTTAGTTGAAAACCGAAAGAGAGATACATTGTAACAACAAAAATCCAAATGCGTCAAAGGTATGGCGTGGGATTGCGTTTCTTCACTTTATTATTTTAATAAAATTCTGCCTTCCCCGCGGCGAATAATTCGGGCTATACAAGCTTGTTCATATAATTCACAGGTCGATTGATAGTGTGAAAAAATCAATAAAAAGAACACATATAATATATTTTGCCATAATCACACTGGCGATGTTGAATTGCGCCGGCAGCAATAAAACCGGTAAATTGAGTTTTGTGTCCGAAGACGAGGAAATCACTTTAGGAAAATCGCTTGTCGGCGAAGCTTCCAAACAGTTCAATGTTATCAGAAACCAGGAAATCACAGACTTTATCAATAATATAGCCCGGGAGATCGGCGTGCAATCGGACTGGAGTGCTCTGCCCTACCAGGTCTATATCGTCAACAGTCCGGACTTGAACCATTTTTCATTGCCGGGCGGCTCCATTTTTATTTTTCGCGGCTTGATCGAAATCTCGGAAACAGCCAGCGAAGTTGCCCTCATTATCGCCCACGAAATGGCGCACATTTCCGCGCGGGACGGCATAGACCAGTTGTCTGAGAAATACAGTTACGCTTTCGCCGCCCAAAGCGTCATGGGGGAAAATCCTGAAATCCCCGCACAAATCATCGCCGACCTCTATTATGAAGGTACCATTCTCGATTATGGAGAAGACAAAGAATACCTGGCCGATAAACGGGGATTAAAATATGCCTGGAAAGCCAATTACGATCCCACGGGATTGACGGATATCCTGGAAAGAATTGGTCAAGCGGAAAGTGTTTCCCCGGAGAGCGTGGAATTGCTGTATACCACCCACCCCTCGGCGAGCGACCGGCTGCGAAGAGCGAAAATGGAAATCGATCAGATACCTCAAAAAGCCTCTTTAAGAAAAGACCTGGACGAATTTCACAACATCAAAGAGCTGCTTGCCAGGTTACCACAATGAAACCATTCATCTTTTAATAATGAAAAGGCCTTTCACAATGTACATAAGTCGAATTGAGCTTAGAAACTGGAAAAACTTCAAGGAAGCTGAGGCGACGTTGGGAAATCGCGTTTTCCTCATTGGCCCGAATGCTTCGGGCAAATCCAATCTACTGGATGCTTTCCGTTTTCTACGAGACATTGCCAATCACCAATTAGAAAAAGCTGTTAATGATTTTCGAAGTGGGGTTTCAGCACTCCGTTGCCTGGCAGCAACGCGCTATAGCAACATTGATTTGGAAGTAACGCTGACAGAGGCAGATCAAAAACAATGGCGTTATTGCCTGTCCTTTAGTCAGGATAACCTCCGACGGCCGGTTGTGAATAAAGAGCTTGTTTACGGACCGGATGAAATAATGATTCTGCAACGTCCCAATTCAGAAGATCGACAGGATCCATTTCGACTGACACAAACGGCTTTAGAACAGGTATCTGAAAACAAGGAGTTTCGCAAGGTAGCAGACTTTTTTAAATCCATTTCCTATCAACAACTGCTGCCCCAGGTGGTTCGCGATCCACGTGGTTTCTCACCATTACCGGTTCAGAATGATCCCTTTGGCCGTGATTTCCTGCTACGCTTGTGGAGGACGACACCAAAAACGCGTGATTCACGCCTGAAAAAAATCACTGCGGCGCTGCGTAGTGCTGTGCCACAGTTGTCGGATCTGGTGGTAAGAATGGACAATTCAGGCACGCCGCATTTGATCGGCGGATACTCCCACTGGCGACTACATGATGCCAGACAAAATGAAAGCCAGTTTTCTGACGGTACTTTACGATTGCTTGGCCTGTTGTGGACAGTCTACGAAGGTTCCGGTCTCCTTTTGCTGGAAGAACCCGAAATATCGCTGCATCCGGAAATCGTACGTCGCCTGCCCACCATCTTTTACCGCATTAATCGCAGTCGCAAAGAGCCGCGCCAACTTGTTATTTCGACACATTCTGAAGAAATGCTCAGTGACAAAAGTATCGGGCCTGAGGAGGTGTTACGCTTAGAACCAAGCCCGAATGGTACACGGATTTGTCTACCGGATGAAGCAGATCGCAAGGCCATGTCTGAGGGATTGACTGCGGCCGATGTGCTGATGCCCAAGGCTGCTCCAGAAAATATCGGTCAACTTACATTTGAGTTCGAAGCATGATCATTGATACGTTGGTTGAGGGCCCGACGGATGAAGCCGTTGCCAGAAAACTGATTTTAACGTGTGGGCACAAATTCGGAACGGCTTATGGGAAGCGGGGAATTGCATATATGCGCCAAAAGGCAGCCGGATTCAATGTACGTGCCAAGTATGGCAATCCCATTTTGATGCTTGTCGATTTCGTTGATACAGGCTTTGAGTGTCCGCCTGAAGTGCCATTCGGTTGGCTACCCGATCGCACTGACAAAATGCTGCTTCGGGTAGTTGTACGTGAATTGGAAAGTTGGCTGCTAGCGGACGCGAAAGGGCTGGCGCGATTCCTTGGTATTTCTGATGCTGTAATTCCTAAAAATCCAGAAGCCCTACACGATCCAAAACAAATGCTCGTCAATCTTGCTCGCCGTTCACAAAGGCGAGCTTTGCGTGATGCTATTGTGCCGCCCTCTCATGTTTCATCGGTTGTTGGGCCTGGTTATATTGCTTCCATCGAGGAATTTGTGGCGCGATACTGGAATGTAGAAACGGCGATTGAAAGAGCACCTAGCCTTGATAGATGTATAACACGACTTGGAGAATTATGATAACCTGCGGATACATCATTTAACCAGCATCATCGTTCTTGTAGCCGAAAACTCGCCCGCATGCAGACAGCAAGTATACACCCCTGACGAAACTCGCCTGCCCAGGCCATCCCTGCCATCCCACGCCGTCTCGTGAACACCGGCCTTCATTTTTTCTTCCACCAGCGTCCGTATTTGTTGCCCGAGGAAATTATATATTTCAATCGTGATAAATTCGTCTTTGGGTAAAGAAAAGCGGATGCGCGTTTCGGGATTGAACGGATTGGGGAAATTCTGTTCCAGCGCAAACCGATTCGGAACATTTGTATCAGCTTCTTCGACACCGGCGGCTGTTCCCTGAATGTGGAACTGGCCGTTCACTGTCTGAACGCTCAGCGTCTTGCCATCCTCATCGATCAAAATCGTATTTAGGGAGACAAGCTTTAAAATCTCACCGATCTTTGCTTCTGACGAGACCGAATAAATGACATCAATAATCGCCCCACTGCCGATGGTAATATCGTCATCGGTGGAAAATAAGATAATGTTCAACGACTCTTCGGCATCGTAATAACCCAGCATGAATCCGTCGGTTCTCGAGGTCAGCATCACGGAATCGGCTTTCAGCCAGTCGGGCTGGTCGGCTATCTGCAACTGGACTCCGCGGACGTTCTCCGGGTTTTTGAGCGCGATGGAAACCACATTCTCTTTCGTGCCCACTTTGCCGACTCCGGTGCCGATAACGACCACGTTATCCGCTGCGGAAACAACTGTTGCGCATACTAAAAATATGACCAAAAAGATGAATGATCTCTCTTTCATTTTATGTGCCTTTGAAAATCCCAGCCTGGACGAGCCAGAACCAAAAAGTTGAATGACGATTTACGCAGTGTAACTCTGACAGGGTTTGGAACCCTGTCAGAGTTACAAGCTCTGCTTAGACACTAATGCTTTGAAGGGCAAATGAAACGCCCAACGTGAAAAGTGAAACAGGAAATGCCATTTGCCAATGTTTCTCGTTTCACGTTTGACTTTTCACGTTTCACGTTTCACAGAAATTCTTGTATGGCAACGTGCAAAAATTTTGCAGCGTTGTCAGGGAAATGGAATAAGCCGTCACTCTCTCAAACTGAACGAAGTCGAGGGGCATAAGATGCAGGTTATTATCATTCCTCGACCTCGCTCAATATAAAGCCTCATCCGGCTTCTGATTTTGCCCGTTCTCTACAGGGCATCGTACAAGATCAACAGGTCAAACAGATCGATATCGCCGTCGTTATCCAAATCCGCGGCGATCTTTTCTATATCTGTCGGCGTGGGATTTGCTCCGATACCCAAAATGAGCTCGATGATCCTGGTGTAATCAGCCTCTGTTGCCAGACCGTCATTACCGACCAGATCGCCCATTGTGATAAAGAGAAATTTGCCGTCTATCAATTGGGGAGTAAGCAAAATATTGTTGGCATCACTCACCGTCGTATTCGCTTCTTTTAGATCAAGCGCGAGCTGCGTTCCGGAAACAGGATTTCCGTTCTTGCCGAATTTGATGGATAAAATATTACCTGTTCCAGGGGTAATCAACGCTCCGGATGTCGACACCATAAGAATAGACACGATGTTATTATTCTGATAGGCACTCACATGGAATCCGATGGCACGGCCACTGGCAGCCGGCGTTTGCGCCAGCGTCAGATTATCCGGGGTGTCTTCCAATTGCACCATCAGTCCTCGAACACTGGTCTGGTTTTCCATCCAAAGGTTGACGGTAAATTCAGTGTTATCCGGATCGCCACTGGCATCCTGGACCTTTATTTTGACCAGCGATGTTATCGTGAAAGGATTATCGCTGATATCCTCCGGAAAATAATCTCTTGAATCACTAATGCGGATATAGGCCGTCGCGGTAAACGCCGAAGCCACGTTCCATACATAGGATTTGAGAGAAGCAGTCACTTCGGCTATGGGTTGCCAATTATAGTTGTTACTTAGATCCTTACCGACACTATACTCGATTTTCACTTTGGGAATATTGAATGTGGCGTCCCAACGGATATCGTGATCTCTGCCCACGATCCAGCTTTCGCCTCCGTTCGGGCTCAACAGTGTCACCCTTTCCGCTTCCTCGATAATCTTAAAGACGGCGTTGCTTACATCCGTCGGCGTCGTCCCGCTGGCATTGGTAATTCTGATGAGGCATTGATCCGAAGGCGAGTTTGGCACAGTCCAACTGTAGCTGCCGTCATTGGTTTCAGAAGCGACAAGAGTCGTCCAACTGGCGCCGTTATCACTGGAAAACTCGATCTTGACGTTGCCCGTGAAATCATTTGACGTCCAGGTGATGTTTTGCGACGAGCCGACCTTCCACTCTTCCCCGCCATTGGGCGCAGTCACCGTAATGCCGGGCGCTTTAATGGTAAAATCATCGATATTGTTGTTCAGATTGCCATAAAGCGCCACGCCGGCAAATTTCTGCGTGGTGTTGCCATATTGTTTACTCACGTCCGAAACGCGCCCGTCAAGTACGCCGTTCAGGTAAACATCAAAATGATGGCCGCCGGCGTTGGTCGAAGCGACAACCTTCAGGATATCACCCTTTTGATTATTTGGTTTGGCCGTGGCCACACGGTTGATAAAGATATTCCTGTCGACCGCGCCGTTAACGATCGGGTGAAGCACAAGCTCGTTATCGCGCCGCATGACGAAATAGCCGTTTGCGTTGACAGAGGCGGCGTCCAGGTAAACAGCAAAACCTGCGGCGTTCGCACCTGCGGCATCGCTGCCGTCGCCAAATTTGAATGAGACTTCAAAAGGATTGATCACGGCATTATAGACGGCCAAATAGCTCCAGCCGGCCGTAGTGGAGGTATTATCGAGTTCTTTGGAAGCCACGATCTGGTATTCCGGATCGGCGGTCCAATTGGCGCCAAGGGTAGCCCTGTTAAAGTTATCCACAATCGCCTGCGCGTTTAACTGCACCGCGGCTATGGCAACAAGGGCACCTATTAACCAAAAATGTTTTTTTACAGTCATCGTTTATATCCTCATGAATAGTTAATTCTTCAACAGTGAGCTATTTCATAACAGCCATTTTCTTGCTCAGCACCACATCATTCGCGTCGAGCTTGTAAAAGTATACTCCCGACGAAACGACCTGGCCGATGTCATCCCGGCCGTCCCAATGAACGGTGTATCTTCCCGCCGTTCGTTTTTGGTTTTCCAGCGTACGAACGAGCTGACCCTGCATGTTATAAATCCGCAATGTGACATTCACCTCTTCGCGCTCGGTGCGGGGAATATCATAGGTAATAAACGTTGACATATTGAATGGATTCGGGCTGTTTTGATGAAGAGCGAACGATTCCGGTACGATCAATTCGGATTGCTGCTCCTGGCTGGTATAGGCTTCAAGCCTGGAGCCTGCATTTGCAGCCGCCATGGCCGAAGAGATTTGCAGGTATTCATTGGACTTTAATGGCGATTGAATGTCAATCGGGATAGAAAATATCGTATTTTCACCGGCTGGTATGTTTTCCCCGGCGGCATCAAAAAGAACAAGTGTCAGCTCATCTTCGTTTGTCTTAAAATACATTTCCAGACCGGCGAATTTGTCATCCAAAACCGGCGGCTGGATTGTATAATTTTCCGAAGGCAGCTTGAAAGACATTTGGACGCCGGCAACAGGCTCGGACGCTCTGACAGTCACCGGAATTTCAACCCGACCTGTGGTATTGACAGGAATGGGCATCACACGAAACCTGATGCTACCCGAGCTTTTTCCGGCGCCATCATCATGCGCGCTTGCCGCGGCTTGAGGTTGGACTGCGGCTGTTGCCGTATCATAAACATCCTGTATGTCGATGCTGCCGGAATTGTTAAAATCTCCTGCCCATCTTTCATAGGCTGTCGGCTCGGGTGGCCGCCCCAGGGCAATATCGATCATCCGCAGGACATCAAAGAGGTCAATTTTTTTATTAAAAACAACATCTCCCTTTTTCCCAATCCAAAAATAGCCGGATTTAAGTCCGTGTGTCACAGGCTTGTTTTGATTATCAGCATAGGTAGCCAATGCAACATTGATAAGTGATATCGATGTTTGTGATCCACCTGTGGCCGTGGCCTTGACAGACATCCATAAATTGAGAATCGCGCTATTTCCCTCGCTGATCAGATCGACAGTAGCATTGCTCTTGGGAATGATCAGGAAAGTAAGGGTATCACCGGTTACGCTCTTTTTCGTTACCCTGCGGAAATTTTGGGACAAAGTCTGATTTGTAGCAATGCTTCGGTCAGTAAGCTTGACATCCGTCGTTGTATCGGCAATCGTCAGCCACTTGGGCACATTGATCAGGGTAAATTGTAAGCCTTTGATTGGCGTTACATTTCTCAACATGATTTGAACCGGTTGCTCGGGTGTTTCCAGTTTGCCTCCCGGCCACTCAAAACTGCCCTTTACGTATAATGTGTCGCCCTCGAATGCAAAAGATCGCTGCTGCGCAAAGACAAAGAGCAGGATCACCGTACTGAGGACAAACCATTTCGATAAAAATCTCATCACATCCTCCATTAACTTGTTTGGTTAGAAAATCATAGATGAAATGTTAATAGGATTTATTGACCTGATCATAGCCGTATCTTAAAAGATGCCATATCACTGTTTCACTGTGAAACGCCCACTCACTGTGATACGATTTGTGAATTTTCATAAATGTTCGTATCGCCTCCCTTCATCTAAATCACGGCAATTCAGTTACATATTTGTATAGTCTTTTTGACTGTTTTTCAATTTGTTAGATGTATTCTCACGTTCATCAAACATGACCACTAGGTCTATCCCTGTCACTTTTGCATTTATTAAAATGATTTGGCGCAAAGAATCGGGCAACTCGGATGCCAAAAGAGCAGGTTAGTCAGTGCGCGGACGAAAACCCTGGTAATGCAATATCATGGATTCGACTATTTGCTTGCAATTGAGTACCCTGTTTGTTATACTTGCCACGGTTAATAGCGGAAATCGATATGAAACCGAATATTCCGGCGAAACGAAGTCTGATAGGCAATGAAGATCAAAACTATCCTATTCGGTGCCACAGGCATGGTTGGGGAGGGAGTTCTCCACAAAGCTCTCAAACATGCCGATGTGGAATCGGTCCTGGTTATATGCAGGAAATCATGCAACGTGAAGCATCAAAAACTGACGGAGCTGCTCCATGACGATTTTTTCGATTATTCGACTATCGAAGAACAGCTCAAAGGATTTGACGCCTGTTTTTTCTGCCTCGGCGTTTCCTCGGTGGGAATGAATGAAAAAGATTATAGCCGGATCACCTACGACCTTACGATGCGCGCCGCTCGGACATTGTCAGAACTCAACCCCGGTATGACGTTTTGCTATGTGTCGGGAACGGGGACCGACAGCACCGAGCAAGGCCGCAGCATGTGGGCGAGGGTGAAGGGGAAAACGGAAAATCATCTGACAAAGCTCCCATTCAAAGCGGTGTACCTGTTCAGGCCGGGATATATCAAACCCATCAAAGGTCAAAGAAATGCTCATGCAATCTCCAAAGTAGCGGGATTGTTGTATCCGGTCTGGGAAATCCTGTTCCGCAAGTATGTGTGCACAATGGAGGAGTTGGGTCTGGCGATGATTCATGCCGCTAGTGAGGGCTATCCAAAACAGATTTTGGAAAACAGGGATATCGCTCAACTTGCCGAAGGCAATTCCGGCGGCAGCGCCTAAAACGTGAGACGGTTGTTTCAGGCCTTGTTACATGAGTTACAGAGGTATATCTCCGTAGCTGGTGGCAAACTGCTTCAAGCCAAATGTGGTATAATCAGATCATGTTTCAATTTCTTTATTGACAAATTAGAAATGTATTTCTAAATTGCAAATCATGATTCAACGAGAGCTTGAAAAAATCATTACAAAAAATCTTAACGAGTACCCCGCCGTTGCGCTTATCGGTTCACGACAGGTGGGCAAAACCACCCTCGCCAAAACTTTGTCTGATGTTTATTATGATTTGGAATCGGAAGAAGAAAAGCTGCGTCTCGATTTTCAATGGGATGATATTCTACAATCCGATAAGCCAATTGTATTGGATGAAGCTCAAAATTATCCTGAAATCTTTCCCCGATTGAAAGTTGCGATTGACCGGAATAGAGAAAAAAATGGCCGTTTTCTTCTGCTGGGTTCTGTATCGCCGTCACTGATGAAAGATGTATCTGAATTCCTGACCGGCAGGATTGCACTCTGTCATCTTTATCCTTTATCCGTGACGGAGTTAAATCAAAAATTAAGCGATACATTGTGGTTATTGGGCGGGTATCCGGACGGGGGAATACTCGATAAAAATAAATTTCCATCATGGCAGCAAAATTATCTGGATTTATTGGCGATGAGGGATCTTCCCACCTGGGGCTTGCCAGCAAAACCACAGGTGACGAAGAGGTTCTTTAAAATGCTCTCAGCGCTTCATGGTCAGATATGGAATGCCAGTCAATTGGGCAAAAGCCTTGGATTGAATTATCATACGGTTAATACCTATTTGGATTATCTGGAACACGTTTTTCTCATCAGGAAAATTCAGCCCTTTTTTACAAACGTCAAAAAACGGTTCTTGAAGAGTCCGAAAGTGTATTGGATGGATTCCGGATTGCACCACGCTCTTGCAGGTATTCTGTCAATGGAACAACTGCTGGAACAGCCCTGGGTGGGCAGCAGCTGGGAAGGATGGATCATTGAGCAGATTTTGGTGTTTCTGAACAACCGGGGTATTCATTTTGACGGCCCTTACTACCTCCGCACAAGCGATGGCTATGAGTTGGATTTGATTCTAATTATCGAAGGAAAACTTTGGGCAATAGAAATTAAGCTTACGTCTACTCCTGGCAGAGATGATACAGTAAAACTACAACATGTCGGATCGTTAATCAACGCCAACAAGCTCGTATTGATTTCACGCACAACCAGGATCATCGAGAAGGATAATCTTTTTTCATGTTCTCTTTCCCACTTGCTTGATATACTTGTAAAATAGAAATTGATTTCTTTTTTGAAAATCTTGTGGCTCAAAAATGACTTTATTTTTTTCGAATAAATCTATCCCCCTTTGACGCGCGATGGAATCGCCAATAAATTTCACAAACATCAGATTGCCCCATTGATCGGCATTGAATCTTACCAATTCAATGCTCTATAATATGCACCTTCATTATTGAAAATAAGTAAAAACATTTTCAATGATGGCTGCTATTGTCTGCCGATTCATGCACCGGGCTTGCTTTATCACACATCCCGCCAAAGATGATTTCAGCCTCCCCTCACTCCCCCATCGCCTTGATCACCATCCTCTTTCGTCGCTGGCCGTCGAATTCGGCATAGTAGATCTGCTGCCAGGGGCCGAAGTCCAGCCGGCCTTTGGTGATGGGGACGATGACCTGGTGATGCATGAGCAGGCTTTTCAGGTGGGCGTCGCCGTTGACCTCGCCGGTGCGGTGATGGTGATAATCCGGTCCCTCGGGCGCCAACTGTTGCAGCCATTCCTCGATGTCGCGGATCAGCCCGGATTCGGCGTCGTTGACATAAACCGCGGCGGTGATGTGCATGGCCGATACCAGCACCATGCCCTCCTGAATGCCGCTGTTGCGCACCACTTCTTCGACCTTGTCGGTGATGTTGATAAATTCCCGGTGTTGCCGGGTATTGAACCATAAATACTCTGTTGCGGATTTCATGGACACTCCTCTGTGGTTGTTATTCCATTATCCCACAAGACTTTTCTTCAACACATTTCATGTATGGCACTCGAATGATTTGGGTGAAACGTGAAAAGTCAAACGTGAAACGAAAAACATTGAAAACGGTTTTTCCTGTTTCACTTTTCACATTTGACGTTTCACTGTGCATTAGGAATTAACGGCTTTTTCGACTTCTTTGAGTAACTCTTCCAACCAGCTCGATTCTTCATCCACGCCCATCCAATGCTTCATAAAGACCGAGCGCATGGCGATCAGGTGATCGGCATCCGGCTGGTGATCCGGCAACATCCTGGCGGCAGTGTTTTTGTCGATCAACAGCTTGGACAGTATGAACGGTGCATGAGGATTTTCAATCGATAGTTGGTTATAAATCTTGAGAGTCTGGCTGTTCACGGCTGATATTCTCCTGCTGTGGTCCACGGCGTAAAGACAAAAAATATCCAGCTCCGGCGAGGTGAGCGCGCGCAGATTTTCAGCGCCATCGACGAGATGGGCAAAGCGGCGGGCGGCAGCCAATGTGGCGTCGAGCACCGAGCCGATACCGTCTTTGAACAACGGAAACATCTGATGTACCAGCCAGCAGCCGGCGGCCGCAGCGCCGGGGCGCGATCCTTCCAGCGTAAACATGCCGATGTTCGGTTTCTCTTTGACATGATAGGTATAGGGCGCGGTATTGAGAATGGCCTGGCGCAGCTCCTCGCGGCGGTAGAGGACGGAGCCGGCGCCGTAGGGCATGAGGCCGTGTTTGTGCGGATCAATGGTTATGGAATCGGCCCGGCAAAGCGCCGCGGCCTGGTCGTACAGATAAGGGGAAATCTGTGACCCGACCTGCTCCCGGCTTAACAGGCGAGATTGTTCATCCAACAACAGGGAGCGGAAATAGCCGCCATAGGCCGCGTCCACATGCAGGTGAAAGCCGTATTGTTCCCGCAGCGACAGAATCTCATCCAACGGATCGACGGCGCCGCAGCCGGTGGTGCCGAAATTGGCCATGACACAGAGCGCCTCGCCCGATGCCAGCTCTTTTTTCAGGGCATCCACATCCATTCGGTAACGACTGTCGGCAGGCAGCTCTTTGAAATCGCGAATGTCGAGAATATCGCAAATCCGTTTCCAGGACAGATGCGACGCGACGGAAAACAGCACCCTGCCTTTGCCCTTGTAATTTCGCACTGCCCAAAGCGCTTCCAGGTTAGCCAGCGAGCCGCCGCTGGTCAAATGGCCCCAGCCGTTTTCGAATCCCACCAGCCGCTGCAAATCTTCGATGACTTCCATCTCCATCTCGGTCGTTGCCGGCCCACCTTCGTAAGCGTGATTGTTGGGATTGATCAGCATGGTCAGGAAATAGCCCACCAGCGCGGGGATCGAAGGGTCTTTCAGCATTTGCGCCGAATAGCGGGGGTGAAAGTAGTGGGGATTGTCACGTTCGAGCCGGTCGAGTAAAGCTTCGACGGCCCGGTGCAATTTTTGCGTATCCCGGGAAAAATCCGTACCGGCAACAGGCGAGGGATCGTCCGGCGTGTAATCCGAGCGCCAGCGTTTGTGCCTGTCCAGACCGTACAAAATTTCGTTTTTTAAAATCTCTATGTTTTCCCCCTTTGGCCCGATGAACATGGAAAACAGCCTGGAGTCCCTATGCTTCATCTACTCGACTTCCTCCGGTCGTTTGACCAGCGAGTATATTTTTGCATCCAGAAAGAGCTGGAACAGGTACGGATCGATCTTGCCTTCTTTCATCTCCCCGGACAAAATATCGAGGGCTTTTTCCGTAGGCACGGCTTTTTTGTAGGGCCGGTCCCAGGCGGTGAGTGCGTCGTAAATATCGGAGATGGTCATCATTTTTGCCGGCAGCGGAATGCGCTCCGAAGCCAGTCCCCTGGGGTAGCCTTTGCCGTCCAGCTTTTCGTGGTGAGCGTAGGCGATCTCTGGAATATCCTTTAAATGCGAGGCCCAGGGAATCTTGCTGAGGAAATTAAAAGTATGAATGACGTGCGACTCGATGTCCTTGCGCTCGCTCTCGCTCAAGCTGCCCTTGCCGATGGACAGCAGCCTGATTTCCTGATCGTTCAGGTAAGGCTCGATGCTGCCGTTTTCGCGAAAAACGAATTGGCCGATCTCTATCAACCGCTCGTAACCGCCTTCCTCCAGGATTCTCGGCTCGTTGGCTTTGAGGATGAATTCCAGGTGGCTGTCGAGGGTATTCAGGTGCGCTTTGAACTCGTCCTCAAGAATCCTGATGCGCGATTTTCCATTCTGTTTCCCGTGTTCGAGAAGGATTTGGTATTTTTTCTCGGCGTACTTCAGCTCCATGGCTTTCTTGATGTATTTGAACCGGGACTTGACAGCTTCGAGCTGTTCGGGGTACAATTTTTTCGCCTTGACCAAAACGTTCTCCCTGACGCCGATCTTGCCAAAATCATGCAGCAGCGAAGCGTAATTGATTTGTTGAATGTCATCCCGCGAAAATTTGGCGTTGCGGTACGGGCCGCTGTCCAGGCTGTCCACGGTCCTGGCCAGGCCGACGGTCAGGGTCGCCACTCTTTCCGAGTGGCCGGAGGTCGTGGGATCGCGTTGTTCGATGGCGTGAACCGAGGCGACGATGAATCCTTCAAACAGCTTTTTTATCTCCTCGTACAGGTTCATGTTTTCGATGCTCACCGCGGCCTGGCTGGCGAGCGAGGAGGCCATTTCCACGCAACGGTTGTCGAACGGCTCGATCTGCTCCGACAACTCCTTATCGAAAGACAGCTTTGTTTGCCAGTCGCGTTTTCTATTGATGAGCTGCAGAACGCCGATGATCTCGTTGCGGTGATTTTCCATGGGGATGCACAGCACCGAAACCGTACGGTAGCCCATTTTTTGGTCGAAGGTGCGATTGATCTGAACTTCGCTATCGGGGTTGAGCTTGTAAGCATCCTCTATATTCAACGGCGCTCCGGTCAATGCGGTATAACCCGCCATGCTCTTTTTTTCCACCGGCAGAACGAATTCCGTGTAGCTGGCGCTGATGCTGTCGTTTTGCGCCAGTTTGAAGCGCAGTTGTTTGTCGCGCCAAAAGTCCTTTTCATCGGTCGGGATCTCGGGGATTTTTTCCACAAGATAGAGGCTGCCGGCATCCGCCAAAGTGATCTCTCTCGTCCTGGTGAGGATCATCTCCAGCAACTTATCGGGGTCGCGTTCGGCCGAAAGCGCCACGCCGATTTTGTTCAGCTCGGACAGCTCCTGGCCGCGCAAAGTCAGTTTTTTTTGCAAATCCTGGATCTGTCGCTGCGAGCTTGTATAGGCGATGAGCTGGTTGATGGAACGAACAAATCGCCAGCTCGTGACGGGCGATTCCACATAGTCGACGTTCATTTCGGGATCATCAGGTGGTTTTGCCCCTTCCGGCAGGATGGTCAATATGGCGAAGGAATGTCCTTTTTCCTTTTTCAAAAGCCACAGCCAGGAATCGTCAGGTCGATGATCTTCGTCGATCAAAATGAGCGTATTCCGGGGGAGTTCATGAACGGATTTGAGCTCATCGTCGCTTGTCGGATGCAGCTCCCAGGCGGACCTGGCCGGCTCGATGATCTGCTCGATGGCCGACCGGTTTTTTGAGCCGAGATAATAAATGGTTGCTTTTTGCATGACGCGGTGCCTTCTTAATAGCTGTCAATCGGATATTTCCAAACCCGGATAAACCGGAACCCAATAAAATACGACCACGAATTCACACCAATTACAGACGAATTTGCACGAATTAGAATTAATCTTGGTGTACAAATTCGTGAAATTCGTTTGATTCGTGAAAATTCGTGGTTAAATTTTTTAGAAGCTAACTTTTGCCATATTTGTATAGAAATTGATTTCCAAGACATTAAGTACGGGAAGCACTTCGGTGTACTAATAAAATCTTTTAACATTATGTAACATTTGCGGCGGTTTTGTATTCCTTCGATTCCGTGAGGAAAACCAGGCAGACACCAACCAGGATGATGGCGCAACCTGCAAGTTTGAGCGGGCCAATTTTTTCTCCGAGAAGGATGTATGCTAAAAACGTCGCGCCGATGGGCTCACCCAAAGTGAAAATAGCGACGGATGTCGCTGAAAAATACTTTAACGCCCAATTCAGGCTGGTGTGGCCGATCATCTGCGGTACGATGGCGATGGCTGCCAGCAGGGCAAAGGTCCGCACGTCGTAGGT
>METF01000262.1:15306-15742 GCA_001771235.1 Candidatus Zhuqueibacterota bacterium RBG_16_48_16 | reverse complement strand
ACAACAAAATGAATACTGCCGCGGCGGAATAGACGATGGTAACGTAGGATAGCGTCCCCATGCCGGCGCGGAGTTTTCGTCCTAATAAAAAATAGCCGGCAGCTCCGATGGCCCCGGCCAGGGCCAGGAGATTCCCGTGCAGGGAAGACGGCGAAGCGCTATAATCGGTCACGCTCACAGCAAGCGCGCCGAGGATGGTGATCAGGATGCCTGAAAGTGTGGCCATTCGATGTTTTTCCCGGAGGATAAAATGGCTTCCTAGTGCGACAAAGATCGGCGACGTTTGCACCAGCACCACTGAGCTCGCCACCGAGGTATATTCCAGCGAGGCAATCCAGGTTGCGAAATGGATGGCGAGGAAAAGCCCTGAAAGCAAAGATAATTTCAACTGAGCCGAATTCAATGTTGCGCCCGGGTTCCGGTTTTGGATCGCGGC
>METF01000262.1:8143-15295 GCA_001771235.1 Candidatus Zhuqueibacterota bacterium RBG_16_48_16 | reverse complement strand
ACAACGACGAAGCTATTCCCAGGCGATAGAAGGCAATGACGATAGACGGCGCCTGGCATAGTTTTATAAGAATAGAGGCAAAGGAAATCGCAACCAGGCCGATGGTCAAAATGGGGATTGCCAGGGGTTTTTGCGCTTTAAAATCCATAAAGTATGACCCATCAAAGGGTGTCTGTGTCTATCTGTGCAGCATCTCAAGAACCAAGTTGGAAATCACATTTTAAAAATCAAAAGTTTAAAGTGGAATATTGATCAATCAATTCCTCTTACTAAAAAGAGGATGTCATTCTTTTAAGAATCTTTGTCAAGAGTGCACAAATTGAAAAAGACGCGGACTGATATGGGAGGTCGTTCTAAAAAATGCCCACAAGGTGAGTACGATGACACAAATACAAAGATTCTCAAGAGAATGACACTCACGCTGAATTTCGGACATCACGCTCAACGCTTCCGGGAAGTTGCAAGATTGAGCATAATCGCTCAGAATTATTACTACCACGACAAATTCTCAGAACTTGTCATTCTGAGCGACCCCGCCTTGCGGGAGAGCGAAGAATCTCGTTCGTCATATCGAATTGAGGCCTGAAATCAGAGATTCTTCGTCGCTTCGCTCCTCAGAATGACAAAGTGTCGTTGTAGTATTATGTTGACTTTTTTATAACGCACCTGTGATCGTTAGCTGTGGAGCGTCAGGCACTCCTGGGTTGCAAGGTCAGGGTCTGTAAATCGTCAGGCAAAAGCGTACTTGGAAAAACCCCTTTCGCTTGCTGCAACAAAAGCAGTTCATCCTCCTCGTCATAACGCGGGCTGATGTGCCATAAAACAAGCTGTTTTGCATCGGCTTCAAGGGCGATCCGGGCTGCCTGTCCGGAAGTGCTATGTCCGGATTCGTTTGCCAGCTCCGTATGCTCGTCGGTGAAGGTGCTGTCGTAAACGAGCAGATCGCACTCTTGTGCCAGCTCCACGGCGGCTTTGCAAGGCCGGGTGTCTGTGCAATAGGCGATAATCCTGCCCGGTCGCGTAGGCCCGACGAGCATAGCCGGCTCGATAGTGCGACCATCCGACAGGACGACGTTTTCTCCCCGGAGCAGCGCCGCTCTTTCCGGTCCATGCGGAATTCCCAGCGCATCCGCTTTCCTGCTGTTGAATTTTCCCGGCTTGTCTTTTTCCTGAAGCCGAAAGCCATAACACGGTTGGCCATGATGATCTAATTGGCGTGCCGCGACATAAAACGATCCGGCCTTGAATTCGTGCGAGGCCGCCGACATTTCGTCGATCTCTAACGGATAATCGATCCCGTAGCCCGATATGTCCTTGATGAGTTGCAGATATTTCTGCAAGCCGGTTGGCCCGATGATGCGCAGTGGATTGCTTCGGGAAGCCATTTGTTGCGAGGTGATAAAACCGGGGATGCCGAAAATGTGATCGCCGTGCAGATGGGAGATGAGCATGGTGTGAATCCGCGACGGCGGGATGTTGGCGTGCATGATGCGTTGTTGTGTCCCCTCGCTGCAATCGCACAGGATATATTCACCGTCTTTGCGGATAACCAGGGACGGCAGTCCCCGACGCTTCGACGGAAGAGAAGCGCCGGTACCTAATAAAGTGAGGCTGAGATGATCACTCATTTTCGAATACGATCATTTTTTTCGGCCAAACTTGTTTTCCGTGCCTTGCAGCAGCCTTTTGATATTGGATCGATGGGTGAAGATGATCAATGAGGAGGCAAAAAAGCTGAATATGTAAAGCGGCAAGGCGGTGGGCTGGTCGAGCACAAAGCGAAAAATGGTCAACACCAGCGGCAGGGTGAGCGCAGCGGATATCGAGCTGATGGACACGATTCGCGTGGCTGTCAGGACCAGGGCAAAAACAATGGCGCAGATAAGTAACGCAACCGGGTAGAGAGCCAGGAGCATTCCGGCGGCGGTGCCGACCCCCTTGCCGCCCCGGAATCCGGCAAAGATCGTCCAGATGTGTCCAAAAATGACGGCGCAGCCGGCGATCAGTTGTACAATTTCAAAGCCGACGGGGGCTGGGTCAATGGCGATTCGTGCAACCCAAAAGGTGGCGGCAAATCCTTTGAAAACGTCGAACGCCATGACGAACACTCCAGGTTTCCAGCCCAGTACTCGGAAGACATTGGTGCCCCCGGCGTTGCCGCTGCCGTGCTGGCGGATGTCAATGCCGCGTAATGCTTTGCCGACGATGATGCTGGTCGGGATCGAGCCGATGAGATAAGAAAGGAGAACGATGAGTAAAAGCGTTATCATGGTTTATCCCTTTTAATAATCCGCCAATACGGCAATAGCCGCACTGCCAATACCGACATGCAGTCCCAATGCAGGCGATGCATCCGTGATGAAAATATTGTCGGCATGAAACCTTTTTGCCAGGTGATTGCGAAAAAGGGCGGCCAGCTCCGGGGCCTGAACGTGGACAACGCTGAAGCGGGGCGATTTTGATGTGCTGGCAAAACGGCAGGCCAGCTCTAACGTCTTGCGAATCACGTTGCGCCGGCCAAAAACCCGCGCGGCATCCGTTGCGCCGCCTTGCGAATCCAGGGTGATCACCGGACGGATGTTGAACAGATTGGCCAATAGTCCTTTGGATTTGGTCAGTCTGCCGCTGCGGATGATATATTTCAGCGTCGGTACGGCGACGAATATCCGCACGTTTTCGATCATGCTTTTTACTTTTGCCAGAATCTCGCCATGATCGGTATTCTCTTTGATCAGGCGCGCGGTTTCGGCGACAACAAGTCCCAACGCCGCCGAGGTGGTTTTGGTATCGATGACCTCGATCGGCGTGCGGCCGGAAAATTCGCTCGCCGCCATACGGGCGCCGTTAAAAGTACCGCTCAGTTTTCCGGAAATATGCAGGGACAGAACGGCATCATGATTTTCGCCGAGCCGATTGTACAACGCTTTGAATGATGAGGGCGGCGGTTGCGAGGTGGTCAGGCGCTCCGTTGAATTTTTTAACAGGCTATAGAATTCATCAATCGGCAATTCCTGCCTGTCCAGCAGGCTTTTATGCCCCACTTGTACCAGCACAGGGACCATATAGACATTCAACCGCTCGAACATTTCTTCCGGCAAATCACACGTCGAATCCGTTACCAGCGCAATCCTTCCGGGTAAATCCGACCTGTCCGGATTCTCGTGTTGTTTTTTCATGTCCTCGACTTTTCGGCGGCGGAGGTTGCCGTGCCGGCTGGCAACGGCAAAGATGCGATCCGGCTCGTTGGTATGGATATGAATCCTGATTTTCTGGGGAGAGCCGACGACGATGAGCGAATCCCCCAGCTCGGCCAGCTCGCTTTTGATTTTTTCCGTGTCAATGTGCCGGCCTTCGACCAGGCATTCGGCGCAAAATGTGAAAGCCAGGTTTTGCCTGATCTTTGGCAAACGGAAATGCCGGACTCTATCCGCAACTTTTGCCGTTGTGCTCAAGGCGGCGATTTTGCCGCTTTCCATAAATTCCACAACCCCTTCGAGCATGTGGACGAACCCCTGGGCGCCCGCATCGACCACACCGGCCTTTTTAAGCACTCTTAATTTATTCGGCGTGTCGGCCAGGGATTTTTTGGCTCGCGAAAGAGAATCCTTTAACAGCTCCACAAAATCATGGGTCGCGGAAGAATGATCGGTGAGGTGGCTTGCCCAATCTTTCATCACCGTCAGAATGGTGCCTTCGACGGGATTGGCGAGGGCGTTCTTTGCCTTTTCCACAGCTTTGGCTGCGGCCTGGGCAAAACCGCCGGTGCTGAGACGATGATTCCCCCTGGTGTACTCGGCCAGTCCCTGAAAAAATTGCGCCAGAATCGTCCCGGAATTGCCTCTCGCTCCCTCCAGGGCCGATTCGGCAATGACATTGCTGACATTTTCTAAAGAAGTATCGCGGCAGTTTTGCGCCCCGGTCGCAATAGTGTTCAGCGTCGCCACCATGTTGGTGCCGGTGTCGCCATCCGCCACCGGAAAGACGTTGATGCGATCCAGCTCGTTTTGCTTTGTTCCGACGTGGCAGGCGGATGCGATGATGGAGCGCTTCAGCCTGGCTCCGTCGAGATATTTTATTTTAATACCCATTAACTATCACTGGTATCCCAGGTGATGAGCCCCATCTCGTAGGGATGGGTCAGCTCGGCATGCTTGGGAAGCACACGCAGGCCGTAGCCATGTTGGCCGGTTGCCCGGCAGGGTATTTCCACCCGGTACCGAAAAGTCGTTTTTGCTTCTTTGCCCGCCAATTCCATTTCGATAAATTGGCCGTTCACGATTTGGTCACCAGGGTCGAGCTGGCCAAAATAGACCTGCACCGACAGGTCGTCAGGGGCGATACCATCCACATTCAGCCAGGCTTCTACCGCAAGTTTTTCCGTCACCTTCAGGGCGTCGCGGTCTTCTGCCACAACCTTGATGAATTTGATCTTTTCCCAATTCTCGAACATGTAATCTTTCCAGGCAGCCAATTCTTTCGCCGTTTTCATTTTGTTTTTCTGAAAACGCTTCCAGCGTGCGGCGGCCGGAAGATAATAGGTTTCGCAATATTGCCGCACCATGCGGTTGGTGTTAAACTTTGGCCCCAGTGTGCGGATACAGTTTTTCATCATTTGCACCCAACGATGGGGCATGCCGGAGGCGCCTCGATCGTAAAACACGGGGATGATTTCATTTTCCAGCAGATGGTATAGGGATTCGGATTCTAACCTGTCCTGCTCGTCTCGCATCGAATCGGGGTACTCTTCGCCACGCCCTATAGCCCAGCCCAGGCTGCTGTCGTAAGCTTCATCCCACCAGCCGTCCAGTACACTCAAATTAAGGACGCCATTCGCAGCCGCCTTCATACCGCTGGTACCGCTCGCCTCTCTCGGCCTTCTCGGATTGTTGAGCCATACGTCCACGCCTTGCACCAGGTAATTGGCGACGCAAAGATTGTAATCCTCGATAAAGACAATTTTCTGCCGGAATTCTTCGTTTCGCATAACATTGATAATATCGCGGATAATGCTCTTGCCAATATCATCCTTGGGGTGGGATTTGCCGGCGAAAATCAGTTGAACGGGTTTGTCTTTGTTGTTGAGCAGCTCAGCCAATCGATCCCTGTTTCTGAACAGCAGGTAGGCCCGCTTATAGTCGGCAAAACGGCGGGCAAAGCCGATTGTCAATGCCTCCGGATCAAGAACCTCTTTGGCCTGATTGATCTGCATCTGGCTGGCCCCTGAATTGGCCAGTTGTTTCTGCACCCGGGTACGGGCAAAGGATACCAGTTGTTCGCGACAGCGCTCATGAGAACGCCACAGCTCCTCATCGGGGATTTGATTCACACGGGCCCAAACCGCCTCATTGGCCGGATCCTGGTACCATTTCGAGCCTAAATATCGATCCAGCAATTGGGCGATATCATCGGATATCCAGGTTCGGAAATGAATGCCATTGGTAATGTGGCCGATGGGTATTTCCTGTTCGGGAACATTCGGCCACAGGTAGCTCCACATCTTTCTGGCTACTTTTCCGTGAAGGCGACTCACACCGTTATAATAACCCGCCATATTGATAGCAAATATGGCCATATTGAATTTGCCGTTTGATTGCGGCAAATGCGAACCGCCCAATTCATGAAACTCTTCCGTCGACAGGTCTAACGAGGTGTAGTATTTGCCGAGATATCTGTCGACGAGGCCATTGTCGAATTCATCTATCCCGGCCGGAACGGGTGTGTGACTGGTGAATAGATTGCCGCCGCGTGTCCCTTCCAGCGCCTGCCAAAAGCTGAGTCCGTATTCTTCCATAGCCATACGCGTTCGTTCAAGCGTCAAAAAAGCGGAGTGTCCTTCATTCATGTGGCAGACGTCCGGGTTTTTCCCCACTGCCACCAATGCCCGGAAGCCGCCAATGCCCAACAGGATTTCCTGTTTTATGCGGAGATCGTTATCGCCGCCATAAAGCTTGTTGGTGATTTTTTGATCTTCGGGCGCATTTTCAGGGATATAAGTATCGAGCAAATAGAGGGCAACTTTTCCCACATCGACCCGCCAAATTTGGGCAAATATTCTCCTGCCATCGAATTCCACGGATATTTTCAACGGCTCATTGTTATCGTCTTTTTCCAGTTGAATGGGCATGTTGTGAAGATCGCGCTCGCCGAAAAATTCCTGTTGCCAGCCATCGCGCGACAGGTATTGCTGAAAATATCCCTTGCGATACAATAATCCCACGCCGACCAGCGGCAACCCCAGATCGCTGGCGGATTTCAAGTGATCGGCGGAGAGAACACCGAGACCGCCGGAATAGATGGGCAAACAGGTTGCCAGTCCGTATTCCATCGAGAAATAGGCGATCTGAATCGATTTATCCTCGTGTTCCGACTTTTCGAACCAGGATGAGTTACTCAAATAATCCGCAAGCGCTGCCCTGGCTCTTTTCAGGTGGGATAAGTAGCCGTCGTCCTTGGCGCGCATTTCCAGCAGTTTTTGATCCAGGTTTCCCAACAGCATAACGGGATTTTGGCCGCACTCTTCCCAATAATCGCGGTCGAGGCGACGGAACAACGCGGAAACCTCATAATCCCAGGTCCAGTAAAGATTATGGGCTAATTCTTTGAGGCCGGTTAATTCTCTCGGTAAGCGGGGAAGTACGTGGAATTTGCGAACATTGAACATCTTGCTTCCTTTCTCAAAGGTTGAATCTTCCTGGTGAAGTGCCGGACAGCAAAACCGTTTGCTGCTAAAAGGAATTAAAAATGTTTGATGCCAGGTGAAGCATAAGCAGCGAGAGTAAGATAAGATTCCGTGCTCTGATTTCTCTTATCAGGATGCTATGATGGTCTTATTGACAGTTTCAATAAAATAGCCGTGTTATTATAAATATCGGTCAAAAAATGGATGCCTTGAGATGATTGTTTTGTTGTAAAGAAAACCGTTGAAGTTTTTTAACACATCGTTCAGGCTATTTCATTTCATAAAATTTGCCTAATAATAGGAAAAAATATATTCGTATTCAATGATTAAAAAGCGAAAATGAAATTCTAAAGGATGAATTCCACAAGCTGGAATTCAGGCTTTAGCCTTTCATTGAATACCTGAAGCATCAAGAACCTTTGTGAACTAAATATTGAGAGTAATCATGAGAAACATCATCCACTTTCTTCCAC